>NIZU01000060.1 GCA_003315675.1 Methanocorpusculum sp. MCE | reverse complement strand
TTTATCTCATGTGTCCACAGGAATGACTTAAACGAAATCGAATTACATCCCATACTTACATCAGTTTTTTTCGGTTGAGATCACACCGCGTAAGTCCTATAAATAAAAAAAGGTTTTCTAGAATGAAGCAATCAGTGCCGTGATGATTCCGGTAAGGAAAATCCCGTCAAAGGTTCCGGCCCCTCCAATGGACAGCATCGATGTTTCCTGTGTGGGAACATCTTTTAGGTGCAGAAGATCTGCCCCGATCAGTGTCCCAAGTGTACCGGCCACATAGGCAATCCCCGCTGCCGGAAGGCCGAATCCTCCGCCGAGAATCAACGCTGCCGCGAGCGTTACGATAGGTCCGATAAAGAACGGCGTAGCGATCCCAATGCCTCTCACGGGTTCTGCTGCGAGATAAACACAAATCGTCGTGATTGCGAGGGCTGCGATTATCTTTGCAAGATACCAGGGATCATGGGAAATAGTACCGAATGCCCCCATGAGTATGATGTAAATCGAGATCAGGATCGGGATCACTGCGCCCCCGACGTTTATAGATATCTGTGTTCCCCGTGAAGATTCGGAAGCATACGGTTCGGTTTCGAACCGGTCCGTCCGGTACATCTTATCATACATGGACGGAGCATACTGTCCGGTTGGTTTTCTTGGGGCGGGCTCTTCTTTTGGTTTTTGGGTTTTTGGTTTCAGCGTTCCAAGAGGAATATTGATAAAACTTCCAACAACGATTGCTATGATCAAAAGAACGATCATCCAGAATCCGAATCCCAGATTTCCAAGTGCAGCGCCGATCAGTCCGAAGAACAGTAAAGGTAATCCTATTACGACAAGGAGAATCAGGGCAAACAGGACCCAGATGGATATTGGGCTGAATATAAGTCTTGACACTGGTAATTGTTTTGTGAGGGCTGATATAAAATCTATCTGGTCACCAACCAATCGCTATCTTAATAATCTGTCATGTCATACTCATTAAGGTAATTTAGCCCGTTAGTGTAGTGGTCAATCATGGGGGACTCTGGATCCCTCGACAGCAGTTCGAATCTGCTACGGGCTACTTGTTTTGAGTATTTTTTGTTCATACGCTTACCGTATTTTCTGCCCGCATCCATGCCTGACGAAGATGGTTAGAAATACATTTACGTCTCTTACACTCTATTCTATTACATGAAACTACTTCGTGCACCGAACCTTGCACGGGCAAATGAACTTGTTATCCGGTATATTCTGGAAAAGGGTACCTTGCTGACTACCGAAAACGGCGAGGAGACGGTTGAAACCGACGAGGTCTGCCTCTTCGTCGACACACCGCTCGCCAAGCCGATGGTCTCGCCCTGCTCCAGATTTAAGGAGGCATTTCTGGACGAGTATGCCAAAAATCTGATTGAGGGGTCGGATTCGGTGTTTGAGTATGATTATCACGGACGGCTTTTCGACTGGGGCTGCGGTCTTATGCAAAACGGCGAGATCCATCAGGACCAGATCCAGTATATCATCGATAAATTACGGGAAAGCCCAATGTCCCGCCGTGCCGTCGCCGTCACCTGGTGTCCTCCGGTCGATGCAAAACTTGCGGACTGTCCCTGTCTTCAGCTGGTCCAGTGCATTGTCAGAGAAGGAAAACTGAATATGAAGATCGTTTTCCGGAGCAATGATATGCTTTCGGCCGCCGGTTCAAACATGTTTGCCCTCGCCAAACTCCAGAAATATATCGCAGAAAAAATCGGGGTAGAGGTTGGGACATACACGCACATATCGCTCGTACCTCATGTATATTATAAACGGGATGCAGCCGACATTCCGCCGTTTTGCGGAAAGGGAACACAGTTCACTCCGTGCATCGAGGTTTGCCGTGTATGCGGCGGATGCGCAAAAGCAAAACGCTAATTTTTTTATTCTTCGTCTACAATGCTGTAAAATCCTTCTGTTGGTCCGATGATCAGATGATCCAGCAGTTTTATTCCGAGCAGTTCTCCGGCAGCCTGCATCTCTTTTGTTATTTTCAGATCCTGTTTGCTTGGATGAAGATTTCCGGACGGATGGTTGTGAATCAGAATCATCGCTGCAGCCCGGTCCAAAATTGCCCCGGCAAACACCTCTCTTGGATGAATTTGCGAATCATTTACGAGACCTTTGGTGATGAGTCTGACCTTTAACACTTCATGTGCCCCTGACAATGTTACAGAAATGACGTTTTCCTGCGTATCATACCTGTACTGATGCACGAACGGGAGAACATCCTCTGCTTTGTGGATGACTGCAAACCGGTGAACGGGCGGAGGGAAACGGCGTGCGAGTTCCAGAGCGGCTATGATCTGGCATGCTTTTGCTTCACCCATGCCGTTTACCCCGCAGAGATCTGCCACCTCTGTTTCATAGGTCTTGGACATCAATATTTTTCCGACCTTTTTTCCGATTTGGACTGCATCGCAGCCCGGAATCCCTCTTCCGATGATCGCTGCAACCAGTTCTTCAAGTTCAAGACATCCCGGCCCCTTGGCAATCAGTTTTTCTCTTGGTTTATCGATATCAGCGGTATTTTTCAGACTCATACATAATTCTCTTTTGGAATAGAGCATACATAGTTGTTTCGCATAAAGGTTCCCCTTCCAAATCTTTATCCGAAGTATTCAACAATATATGTGTATGAACACTCAGGACTGTATTAACGGAGCATTTTCCGGCGAATCCCAGGCAAACCGCAAGTATAAATCCTATGCAGAAGCGGCGGCAGATGAAGGCTACGATCATGTAGCAAAACTCTTCCGTGCAACGTCGGCAGCAGAAGAGATCCACGCACGCCGGCTTCTCCGTGTCGGTGGCTACATCGGAAGCACCGTTGCAAATCTCGAAGCAGGCCGCGAAGGCGAACTCCATGAGACCAATGAGATGTATCCCGAGTTTGTCTCCATTGCAGAAAATGAAGACAGTCAGGAGGCCGTCATCACATTCACGCACGCGATGAAAGCCGAGGCCGTGCACGCCGAGCTCTACAGAAAAGCACTTGATAAAGTAAAATCAGGCAAAGATTTCGATGCGAAGACCATCTACCTATGCCCTGTCTGCGGAAACGTCGAGATCAACAAAACCTCGGAACGCTGCCCCATCTGCGGTATTCCCGGCGCCTCATTCAAAGTCGTCGAGTAAACCTTAGGTTTTCTCTTTTTTTTAACCCGGGATCCATTATTCTCGGCGATCCCGTCTTATTCCATACCATCTCAGGCATATATTTCTAATATTCCGCGAATTCTGGTCGTATTTGTCACGGTTATCCGATATTTATGGATGAATCTCCTCATATCTGCGTTTCGAAAAACTCCCCTCCATTATCTTTATCAAATTTCTGGACATAGTAGAATATCATTAACACAGATGACTGTATTCTCAGTGCGTTTTCCGGTGAAGCCGGGGTAAACCGCAAGTATAACTCCTTTGCAAAAATAGCGGCTGATGAAGGATACAATCATGTTGCAAAACTTTTTCGTGCGACCTCGGCGGCGGAAGAGATCCACTCACACCGTCTTCTCAGTATCGGAGGATACCTCGGCAGCACAGCTGCAAATATCGAGGCCGGCATAATTGCAGAACTTCGTGCGAGCAATGAAAGTTATCCCAAGTTTATCACGATCGCAGAAAAAGAGGATAGATCGGAAGCAGTTGTAACGTTCACGCACGCGATGAAAGCCGAGGCCGTGCACGCCGTGCTCTATAAAAAAGCACTTGATGCGGTAAAAGCAGGCAAAGATTTCGATGCGAAGATCATCTACCTATGCCCTGTCTGCGGAAACGTCGAGATTGATCAAACGCCTGAACACTGTCCCGTCTGCGGCATACCCGGCTCCTCATTCAAAGTAGTCGAGTAAACCGTAGATTTTCTCTTTCCTTTTTAACCCAGAATTTATTATCCTTTGCCGTCTCTATTCATATAATGAATATTCCGCAGTACGCAAGAGACCATTTCAGTCTGATACTTGTTGCTCTGATATTTCTGGCGATTCTTGCCGTCTCGTGGAATTATATTTTCCTCTTTATCCTCGCTCTTTCCGTGGCGGTGGTGTTTCTGCCGCTGCACCGGAAGATGATTAAACGGATTCCGGCACCGTTTTCTGCGGGGATTTTGACAACGTTTGTTCTCGCGGTAATCATCGGTGTGTGTGTTGGAATTGTCGTGGTCGTCAGTTCGGATTTCGAGTACTTCATGTCGATTTTCCAGACCATCATAAACACCGTTACACATATGCTCCATCTCACCGACGGCAGCGAGTTCTCTCTAAAAATCGTTGATGAGGTAAAAAACATCCTTCTTACCATGTTTCCAAGCTTTGCTCTGAGCGCTGCACAGATGATTCCGGCAGTCATCATCGACATCATCCTTTTTTATTCTCTGGTGTATCTGTCGATCATTTTCGGGGATCGGATATGGGCCGATTTATGCAGTATCATTCCCGGCAGTTCCATGGAAAATGTCTTGTTAATGGCGAAAAAGACCAAAGACATCCTCTTCTCTATCTATGTAGTTCATGTATTCATAGCAATTCTGACCTTCTTTTTGGCATATGCATTTTTTCTGGTTCTCGGATACGGTCATGAGATCTTCTTTTCCACGATGTGTGCTTTATTTGCTCTGATCCCGGTCCTAGGTCCGCTTATGGTGATCATTTTCGTCGGCATCTATGCGTTATGTCTCGGAGATATCCGCGGAGTTATCCTGATCGCGACGGTTGGATACTTCCTAACCTGCGTCTTAACCGATCTGATCATCCGCCCGAAACTCACCGGGAAACGGGTGAAGATCAGGCCGATGCTTATGTTTGTCGGATTTTTCGGCGGAGCCATGGCAATGGGACTTCTGGGATTCGTTTTAGGCCCGGTTCTTTTGATCCTCGGAATTACTGCATATGAAATCTTCATCAAGGAAGGAAGAAAGAAAAAAGCCGGTGAGCTGATGTATGAAGAAACCGAAGTTTGATGCAGGGCAGTATTCACTGCTGCAGGAATGTTCGACGGCGAAGGATTTCACCCGCTGGAACGCGTGGTATGCCGTTCACTTGAAAGAGACCATGTATCTGAGAAGTTCGGATGCATACGGCGCCCATCTCGAGGGCGTGGACCTTTCCTACTGGTTTTTGGAGGGTGCCGATCTCAGGTTTGCAAATCTCAGAAACGCCGATCTGTCCTACTCCTATCTGAAGTCTGCCGATCTTTCCTATGCGAATCTTGCAGGCACCAATCTTTGGCGTGCCTATTTATCCAAGGCAGTTCTCGACGGTGCTAATCCGGATGCCGCCGTGTATGACGGGGCTGGAAAAATAAAGCGCGATCCTGCTCAGGTTGCCCGTCTCAAAGCAGGGGTCTCCTGCTGGAATGCGTGGTATGAAAACGAGATATCGAACAAACCCGATGATACCAGGGTCTACGGTGCATATCTGGAAGAGGCCTCGTTTATGGGTATGGATTTGTCGGGAGTAAATCTCTCATACGCTCATCTGGAAGGCGCCGATCTCAGGCATGTAAACTTCTTTGGGGCTAACCTTACCCATGCTCATCTGGAAGGTGCGGATATGTGGAAAGCCGATCTTACCGGCGCCGATCTCCGGTTTGCCGAGCTGGGCGGCGCAAATATGGCAGGTGCCAAAAAAGTAAACACTCTTTTTTAAACCGGTAAGCGAACTCATATATAGTCGGAACGACTTATAGGTTAGTATTATGGTAATGGGTTTTAGTGAAAACATCCAGAATTCCATGGAGTATGCAAACACTGCATTCAAAACCTTTGGAAGCTGGTTTGTTCTGATTTTCCTGTACTCAGTAATGTTTGCAGGCACGGTTCTGCTGATCCTTGGTCTGATCTTTGTGCTGATGGCGTTTGCCACGATGACTCCCGCAGTTTCATCGGCGGTCGATTCCGCGATGATGAGCGCCCCGATGATGGATCCGGCGGCTTTGGCGATGTTCACATCCGCTTCTGTTCTCTTCTTCATTCTTGGCACCGTTGTCACGACAATTGCAGGTATTTTCATCTACGGATTCATGATAAGAGTCTACCGCGGAGGAGAACTTGCACTGAATCACTGGGGTAAGATGTTTGTCGAGGGTATCCTTGCAATGATCATCCTCTTCATCTACATGATCCCCTATATGATCATCTCCACTCTCGTGACTCTTGGTCCGATGGACAACATGGCATATCTGGTCATTGTCGGCATGATCATCCCGATCATTCTTCAGATCATCTCTATAATGATCGGCATGATGGGTGTTATCAAATTCGCAAAGGAAGAAAAGTTCGGCGCAGCGTTCCATATTAAGGAACTCCTGATCGTGATCGGCAACATCGGATGGTTACGGTATCTCGGATACTGGATCCTTCTTTCCCTGATCATTGGGGTTGCAGAAATCGTTCTTTTCTGTATCCCGATCGCCGGCTTTGTGCTGCTCGTAGTCGCACTGCCGTTCATCATGATTGTCACCGCCCGGTTCTTTGCCAATCTCTATGACTCGGCTCTGCCGGCAGTAACCGAATAACTCCTCTTTTTTTTATTTTCAGACCCGCTGTATCTTTTCGTGCGCAGCTCTCTCGTTTTCTGACATCAGGTATTATCAGATTTGAAAACACATACTTACAGACACATCGAATTGCAGGTAACAATACATGGAAGAGAAAATACATGAGAAGATTCACTGGGCTGATGCGAAAGCAGCGCAGGTTGCGGCTGACGCCCCTCAGCTGATTGCAACTGGCATTACGCCATCCGGCCCTATCCATCTGGGGAACATGCGTGAGGTCATGACGGGAGATATGATCTACAAAGCTCTCCTCACAAGGGGAGTCGAGGCCGAACTTGTTTATATTGCAGACGACTTCGATCCTCTGAGAAAAGTCTCCCCGTTCCTTTCCGACGAATATCAGAAGTACATCGGCTGGCCGGTCAGCGACATCCCGTGTCCCTGCGGAAAACACAAAAGCTATGCAGAGCATTTCCTTGATCCCTTCCTCTCGGCGATCGAGGAACTCGACATCCACCCGCGAATCATCCGAACCAGCGAAGCTTACCGATCCGGAATGTTCACCGAACAGATCAAAGAAGCACTCATCCATGCTGAGGAGATCAAAGATATCCTCGAACGCGTTTCCGGCAGAAAACTCGAAGAGGGCTGGACCCCGTATTATCCGATCTGTTGCTCCTGCGGCACAATTTCCCGTGCAGCGATCCTCTCCCACGATATCGAAAACCATACCGTCACCTACAAATGTCCCTGCGGACACGAAGGCGTCTCCGACTACTCGAAAGGCGAAGGAAAACTCGTCTGGCGTGTCGACTGGCCGATGCGCTGGTCCGTACACGGCGTGACGGTCGAGCCGTTTGGAAAAGACCACGCCTCGCCCGGAGGATCCTATGATACGGGGAAGATCATCACCAAAGAGATCTTCGGCTACAATGCCCCTGTTCCGGTAACCTATGAGTGGATCAGCCTGAAAGGAAAAGGCGAGATGCACTCGTCAAAAGGTGTCGTCCTAACGATCCGGGATATGCTCGACGTCGTTCCGCCGGAAGTGCTCCGCTACCTTATTGCAAAAACCAAACCCGACAAGACCATCGCGTTTGATCCGGGAATGGGTCTGCTCCGTTTAATCGACGAGTATGACAAAGCAGCCGTTGCCGGCGAGTCCCGCGAGTATGAACTTTCCAAAATCGCTTCCCCTCAGACAACGATTCCGTTCCGTCATATGGTGACGGTCGTTCAGATCGCACGGACCGATGATGCCGTCTTCGATATCCTCAAACGCAGCGGATACGAGATCGTCGACAAAGATGCCGTTCTCGATCAGGCAAACCGTGCCAAAGTATGGCTTGAGAGGTATGCTCCCGAAGACGCCAAGTTTGCTCTTGCCGAATCTCTTCCGGAAGTTGCTGCCAATGAAAAGCCGGAGGTCAAAGCAGCCGTAGTTGCCTACGCAAAAATAGTCACCGATGCCGATTGGAAAGCCGATGTCCTGCACAACGCGATCTATGATGCCGCCCAGGCAGCCGGCGTAACCGGAAAGGACGTCTTTACCGGAATTTACCGGGCTTTCCTCGGAGCAGACCAGGGACCGCGTCTCGGCTGGTTCCTCGAGGCGCTTGGCCGTGAAGAGACGCTGAAACGTCTTCTTGAGATGTCGTTATAAGTATGGCGAAGGACAAACTACCGAGAAATCTCTCTGACGGCTGCAAACTCTGCTGCATCGGGGCAAAGCTGGTCCTTTTCATTACCGGACGGTGTGATCGCGACTGCTGGTACTGCCCTCTTTCCGAGGAGAGAAAGGATCTCGACGTGATCTATGCAAACGATCAGAAGATCACCACTCCTGAAGAGGCGATTGTAGAAGCAGAAGTGATGGATGCTATCGGGACCGGTGTCACGGGGGGAGAACCTCTTCTGGAGATCGAACGGGTCGTCGAGTTCTGCTCGGCACTCAAAAAACATTTCGGCAAAGATCATCATATCCATCTTTACACCGGCCACGCACCAACCGAAGAGGATCTCGCCGCCCTTGTCGGGTACGTTGATGAGATCAGAATGCATCCGCCTCACGAGATTTGGAAAGATATTCTGACCTCACCCTACGTTCAGTCGATCGCGAATGCGAAAAAGATGGGGTTCTCGGTCGGTTTCGAGGTCCCCTCCCTTCCGGGTCTTCGGCATTTCTTCCCGCGTCTCGATTCGGTGGACTTTTTCAACATCAATCAGCTCGAGTGGGGCGATGCCTGCGCCGACAATATGCGTGAGAGAAAACTCGAGACTGAAAATCCTCTCTGCAATGCGATCAAAGGTTCGACCAAATGGGCCGGCGAGATCAACGGTCATCCGAAAGTCCATTACTGTACATCCACCTTCAAGGACTCGGTCCAGCTTAGGGAACGACTCAAGCGTATCGCCAGGAACTCCGCGAGACCGTTCGATATGATCACCGAGGACGGAACCGTGATGTACGGTTCAATGGAGGTGAAGGGGGATCTTGAAATGATTCTTCCGTGTCTTCGCGCCGGAAGTTATTACGAAGAGATGGAGGATGGGACGATCGAACTCGACTGGCAGCAGATGCGCAAGATCCCCCGCAAGTTCGGCGGCGAGCGGAAAATCATCGAGCGGTATCCAAACGACGGGATGATCGTTGAGGTGATCCCCCAGTGAGTCTCCGGTCTTTTGCAGAAAACCTGTATGTTCACAGGCTTATCCGGCAGCTGACCCACGTTCCGACCCATGTAGCCATCATTCAGGATGGAAACCGGAGATTTGCAAAGGCACGCGGAAAAGATCCCGCATTCGGGCACCGTACCGGGGCTGAAATCACGATGAAGGTTTTTGACTGGATGGAGGAGCTTGGGGTCATCCACACCACATTTTACGCTTTTTCCACCGAGAACTTCAAGCGTTCACCCGAAGAGGTGAATGAGCTTCTGGAACTCTTTATCGAAAAATTCTCGGAGATGATTAAAGACCAGCGGATGTATGACAAGAAGGTGAACATAACCGTGATCGGCGATCGGTCTCTCATCAACGACCGGCTTTTGGAAAAGATCCGGGATGTCGAAGAGGCCACAAAGGATCATCACCGATATTATCTGCATTTTGCCATCGCATACGGCGGGAGAAACGAAATTCTGGAAACGACCAGATCGATCGTCGCAAAGGTACGTGCCGGCGAGTTATCGCCCGATTCGATCACGCCGGACTGCGTGACCGAACGTATGTATCCGGAAGTGGAGATGCCCCCTGTTGATCTGATCATCAGAACGGCAAATGACAAACGGACCTCGAACTTCCTTCCCTGGCTTGCGAACGGGAACGAAGCGGCCGTCTGTTTCTGTGTTCCGCCGTGGCCGGTGTTCCGGTACGTGGATATGGTCCGTGCTCTTCGGACATACGATCAGCGGATGAAAGCCTGATTTTATTTAGGAGTTACGCGGTGTGGCCCCAATTTGGGACGGAGGTTGTTGGGTGTGGATAGATGAGAAAACCAACCTCGTTCGCAAATCAGAGATTTGCTCTCCGACTCGGGTCTTCGACCCTCGCTTGAATCTCCGAGAATCACGCAAGCCTTTGGCTTGCTCCCTGAATCGGATTCGCTGATCCTCACTTTCGCAACCCAGCTTCGCTGTCTTGCTCATCCCTCATCGGGACCGTTCGGGCAAATCCTGTCGGCGCCCCAGCGCCTCCCGGTGATTATTTTCCCTTCCCGTCTCATTTTGAGATTGTCAGAAATGAACAATTTCCTCATTTATTAATGCTGAATGAACATCTCCCTTACAGGAGCCGCCGGGGCGGCGACAGGATTTGCCCGAACGGTCCCGATGAAGGGACGAGCAAGTCGAGGGCGGGCTGACCCGCAGGGGAGGCCTCAGCCGAGCAAGGCTTTGCCTTGCGAGAGACTTGCGAGAGTGAGGGTCAGCAAATCCGATTCGCTCGCCCGTAGGGCGGATTCGCGCCGATTCGCGGTTGGTTTTTTCTTTTGTGTCCACATGAATCCCATACACGAAATCGAAGTACAACTTATAAGTATGTCAGTATTTCTTGGTGGAGATCACAACACCGCGTAAGTCCTATTTATTTTCTCTTCATTCCTCTGAGTATATTTTTTGCTTCCTCATCCGCCCGGTAGGATTCGCATATCTTCTGGATCGCTTTGTTGTAGGTGGCGTTATCCAGCGAGGAATTTTCCAGATGTGCATGGGTGATATTTGGAAACTTCACATAACATACTGAAACCGCCCAGGCAACTGCCATTTTGACGTAGTATCCTTCGTGCGTGATTGAATCGAGCCGCTCCAAAACCAGAGAAATGTGTTCTTCGTCCACATAATAGGACAGAAGCATCACAACTCCAAACCGAACGAAAAATTCTCGGTCTGAATCAAGATACGGCTGGATAAATTTCCAGAATGTATCTTGATGTTTTGTGACGATCTTCAGCCCCATCGCGGTTGAATCATTGATTGACCAGTTGTCTATTTTCGGAATAAAATATTTGAGCGCTGCAATAATCTCATCCGGCTGGCCTTTTGCATACCCGATGACAAGGCCCTGCAGCATGATCTCTTCAAAGGAGTCATCGGTTGCTTCTTTCAGATATTCCTTCCAGTCGCCGGCGGCAATTCTTTTTGCCAGATCGCGAAGGTCCGGGATTCTTACCCCGATCATATTATCAGCTCCCGGAATGAGACCGCTGGAGAATGTACGGTATTTCGGATCAGAAAGCCGTACGAGTTCCGATTTTATATCCAAATTATCCGCGTGCTTTCGTGATTGCTTCACCTAATGCTCTCCCTTTTTCGTATGCTGCCTTCAGCACATCTGGTTTGGTCTCTATTTTCTTAATGTTGTCCATATCGTTCTGCAGAAGTTCATAGAAGTATTTTGTGTCGATGATCTGGCAGAATGCTTTTACGGTCAGGATCGGCCCGATGAAAACTTCGGGCGTGTTCATCCCGGATATGCAGATGAACAGGGTTTTGCGGATCTTTGCATGTTCATCGGAGATGAACGAATGTTTCCGATAATATTTCGCCATGTGAAACGGCTGGCATCGGTCCATGAAGGATTTCAGCTGGCCGGGAATTCCGTAGGTCATCACCGGCGTTGCAATGATGATTCCGTCGGCCTCCTTAAGCAGGGTATGATATGTTTCCGCTTCATCCAAAATGACGCAGTTTTCCTTTTCCATGCAGTGGTAGATCTGTCTGCATCCCGAGAGATTGAGACTGGCGACATCCACTCTCTCGACGGTGCATCCCGCTTCTTCTGCCCCGCGAATCGCTTCTGTCAGAAGTTTGTCGGTGTTTCCTCCAATAACATTGCTGCCGAACAAGGCCACGATCTTTTTCGTCATTATTGAATGATATGCGGGGCGATCTATAAATATGTGCTTCTATACATTGACTAATTAGCTTCACCGACAATATTTCGCTGAATAAAAAATGTCATTCGAAGAGAAAAAAAGCACCTGCGGGTGTCAGGGAGAAATGAGGGAACTTGAGCATAATATCGGTCACGTTCCCGTATTTTTGAAAGAACTCGCCAAATCCGACCCTCTTATTCACGAAGCCGTCCTGAAACTGGATAACTACATCTGGTCGGACGGCTCTCTGACCAGAAAAGAGAAAAAAAACTTATCGCCATCGGCATTGCTGCCGCTATTAGAGATGATCATGCTCTGCGTGCCCAGCTAGCCGGAGCGCAGATGGTTGGCGTTTCTTTGGACGAGGTCGAAGAGGCATTGCGTGTATCCTATATGCTTTCGGGAATGCCTTCCTATGTTCACGGAAAGTATGTTGCCAAGTCCGTTTTTCATTAGTGAGGCCCCCCTCACCCATTTCATTTATCTGATTTCAGATCGAAACGTAATTCATGATTCTTTCACTGCCGCTCGCATTGTCGGCATTTCTGGTTCTCGCGACCTTTCTCTATGCTTGCTGGCAGGATTTGAAGACCCGTACGATTTACGCAGTGACGTGGTATCCGGCTGCCGTTGCCTGCGGGGTTCTGGTTATCTGGTTCTGGATCGAAAATTTCTCGGCACACTGGGGTGTGTACGTATTATGTACTTCGGTTTTCATTGCTCTCCTGATGGTTCTTTTCACCTATTTCGGTCTATTTGGGGTTGCAGACGGAAAAGCCATGATCCTTATATCACTCGTGGTCCCGATAACTCCGTTTGCCGGCTGGATCTTTCCGTCGCTTGCCGTATCATCTCTGGTGAACGGTGCGGTTTTTGCGCTGATCGTTCCGGTTGTTTTCCTTATCCGGAATCTTGCCTTGAAAAATAAAGCTCCGTTCTGGCTGATGTGTTCGGGAAAACCAGTCCCTGGAGATTCCATCACCACCTATTTCGGTTTTGTATCCGAGGATATAACCGAAGAGAACGGCGTCATTTCCCGAAAATTTACCCGTGCTCACAGTTCGATCCGTGCTCTGAAAACCCAGTCGGGACTGTCGATCCGAAATCTGCGTGAGGATCCAAAAACGTATGCCCGCGAGCTTTCACTGTATGCAAAAGCCGGCATTGTCTGGATATCATACGGCGTTCCGTTTATGATCCCAATCACGGTCGGGTATGTGTTTGCTCTCTTCGGATCTTCGCTGGTGGATCTGGTTCTTGGCATGCTTATTGTGTGAAATGGGATGTACTTCGATTTCGTGTACCGTGTTTGTGTGGATACCTAAGAAAAAAACCAACCGCGAATAAGCCCAAATGGGCTTTGCTCATTTGAGGCGGCAAGCAAGCCTTCGGCTTGCATGTCTCCACATATCTTCGAGAAGAGATCTTCTGGGTGTGGAAACATGAGATTATTTAACCGCGAATTAACGCGAATCGCATTTTCCTTACGCTGTCTTCTTGTCCTCGTCGTTTCACTCCTCGGCCGCGTTCCTACGCTGCGCCTGATCGGCTTCGCGTGGCCGGAACGCCAGCGTGAAAAATGCTGGAAAACCCGCGTTGCGGGTTTTCTCCTGAAAAAATACTCATATGTTTTGTTATTACAAGGATTTGAGAATCTTTAAAGAAAACCCGCGACGCGGGTTTTCCAGCATTTTTCGTTCCGCCGTCCCGACCACGCGGAGCCGATCAGGCGTAGCGTAGGGACGCGACCGAAGGTCAAGAGGGCGGAACAGGAAAAATGCGATTCGTGTAGATTCGCGATTATTCGCGGTGGGGTTTCTCATGCGTCCACATCCAGCCATACCCTTCACGAATTGGATCCACACTAACACCGCGAAAGTCCTAGTGAAAAAAGCAGATCAGCTAAAAAAAGAGAAGATCAGAGGAGATTATAGATAGTATCTCTCTGACGAAGCGTCCTGCCGATATCTTCACACATTATTTTCATATCTTCAGGACTGAAGTAATCCGATTCATCTCCGCCGCCGGCGTCTCGTGAGAGCGAATCCACAAACATGGTTCCGCCGACATCGTTTCCTCCCGCCATCAGAGACAACTGCGTGACCTTTCTTCCGATCTTCGACCAGGGAACCTGGATGTTGTCGAAGTTATCCAGGAAAAGCCGTGAAATGGCGATCAACAGAATGTCCTCACGTCCGGTTGCATCATGGTTTACAAGACCGGCACGCTCGAGCGGCGTATTTTTGTGCAGGAACGACAGCGGCACAAGTTCGGTGAAGACACCGGTTTCGTCCTGGACGTCGCGAAGGATCGATAGATGGCGTGCCCGTTCCTCTGCCGTCTCCACCGATCCGTACATAATTGTGGACGTTGCCCTAAACCCAACTTCCGAAGCCTCTTTGATGATCCTGACCCACTCTGCGGTGGTGAGTTTTTTACTGCAGATGATCTTTCGGACCCGATCGACGAGAATCTCCGCCGCCGTTCCCTGGACTGAACCGAGTCCCGCTTCATTCAGGCGAATGAGCGCTTCCTTTGTTGTAATACCGCTTTGGTTCGCTGCAAACAAAATCTCATCCGGGCTGCATCCGTGAACATGGATGCCGGGAATCTCTTCGTGGAATGTCCGGATCATCTTTTCGTAATTTTCGATGGTGAATGCCGGATGGATTCCGGAAAGATACGAGACTTCGGTGACCTTTTTTCTGCCCGCCTCTCTTGTATGCTCCCGGAACTCTTCATCCGTGAAGCAGAAAGCCTCGGGATCGGTACTCTTTCGTCCGAATGCACATAACTCGCAGCAGTTTTTGCAGATGTTGGTCATGTGAATGTTCATGTTTCGGACATATGTCACGACATCGCCGTTTTTTCGTTCGCGAATGATATCGGCGGCCTCGGCAATCTTCCATATATCCCGGTTTTGTACCGAGAACAGGAATGCTGCTTCATTTTCGGTGAGCCGTGCGCCTCCAAGGACATCATTCATAATGGTGGTGACGTTCATTTTTTCTTTCCTTTCGTTTTGGTCTCTTTGTTCTTCTTCAGCTTTCTGCTGACGAGTTCAATGATAACGATGATGAGTACCACAATCATGGGTGACTCAAACAGATGCAGCGGTATAATACCGATCAGAGGGATCGCAAACAATGCTTTTCCAACGATCCACTCCTCTTTAACCGGCTGCATCCTCCCGTAGGCCGAAAATATCGCATCCTGATCGTAAAGTTCGTTGTTGTCGCCTTTGGTCACGTATCCTGCATGGGCCGCATCGGCGGTAAATCCCGCCTCTTCTGCAACCGATGCATTGATCCATGTAATGGCCCGGTGGATGATAGGCGTCACGCCGGTTATCCCGTTGGGCTGATAGACGATCACGTCTCCGTATCCGCCAAACGAAACCGTCCCCGTTTCCTGTGCCTCGACCATAGTCATGAATCCGCCGTATCTGTTCTCGTCAACGACAAACACAAGGTCGTTAACGTTCAGATTCGGGACCATGCTTGGCGATTCAACGGCGACCAGGGGGGGCCAGGTTCCGGATACTGCAAATAAAGCACAGCCGATAGCTGCAACAACGATGAAAACGAGCAGGATATCCCTGATAAAATTTACTTTCGGATCTTTCGATTCGGGTAATTTTGGAATGGAAAGTGACATTGTTGTAGTATCTTATTCATCTATGAAAGGTATAGATGTTTTCCCCTTTCGCTCTCTTTCAGGTGCCGTAGCGCCTGCCCCGGGACTGGTAGTCGCGAAGGGCCCTAAGATAATCTACTTTTCGAAAGCCGGCCCAGTTGATGTCGGTAAAAAACAGTTCCGAATACACCGACTGCCAGATCAGAAAGTCGGTGAGATGGTTTCCGCCGGTCTTTATGACGAAATCCGGGTTGACCAGGAATATGAGATGCTTTTCTATCATATCTTCCGTGATCTCGGTCGGGTCGATGTTTTCTTTTGCAATTTTGATGATCGCATCGGTGATCTCTTCCCGTCCGGTTTTGCCAAGAGCGATCAGGATCTCGGGAATTCCGGTCCCGATTATCGTATCCTGTTTCGGCGTACTTACCCGTACGGTGGTTTTCTTCCCAAGTTCTTCGAGTCCAAGCAGCTCCTCGATTCGCCCGGGGTCATCCGTACTGATGTGGAAAATGATCTTTTTGATATCGGGAAACTCTTTCGTCCATGTATAGACCTCCTCTATTTTCCCCGAATCGACAAGGACATCCTCATCGCTCAGCATGAAACATATCTCTTTTGGAAATGTCTTGAGGTCTCGGGAAATCAGGTACTCATAAAGGCGGTATATCATGAGATATTACTCTATTGCTTTTCTCTGCATATCAAATTCGTGTATTATGTATCTTCTTGTGTGAGCGGTATGTATTTATATACCCAGATACATACTAGAGAACATGCTTTCACCTTCAGATCTGCGAAAGGAGATTGAGAGACGACTTCGCAGTTATCTATCTCGTGACAAGTCAGGAATCAGAAAGGCGCTTTTACGTCTGCTCATTCGGGCAAAGTCCATGACCGTTCCCCAGATTCATGAAGCGCTTTCGACAAATTTTGACGTAACCTATCACTCCGTTGCATCGATGGTTGGGATTGTTTCATCAAAATTAGGCATCCTGTCTACCCACAAAATGAAAGACGGCTCCCTTGGCGTCTACGAACTCAAGGCGCAGTATGTCGATTTAGTCGAGCAGGTCGTTGCATCCACCTGAACGTTCAGGCTGGATTCAGTACCAACTTTTTTCAGGATATACTGCACATCAATATTAAATGGATAATGAGCAGGGTGGCCCTACCCCTCTTTCTGATATTACCGTCACGGATGAGGTCATCGCGTATATGGATAGTCGCGGTGGGGATTTTCGTATAAGCACGTCATGCAGCGGTCCGATTTTGATGCCGGTGCGGATACGCCCGGCAAAATCATCCGACATTCCGATTCGGGCAGGGAATCATGTGATCTTCATCTCCAGATATCAGATCCAGTGGATATCTGAGATAACGATGCGCCTGGTTCCGCGGCTTCTTTTCGAAGACGGCGATTATGGTTTTTGAGGAGCTTGAACATACTGCCGATATCCGTATGAAGATCTCGGCTGCCGATCTGCCATCTCTGTTTTCAGAGAGCGGTTTTGCTCTGGCAAAAATTCTGTACGGAGCGTATCCTGGAGAAACACCTACGGATGCATTTTCCATTCATGCCGAAGGAAAAGACCGCGAGGAACTGATCGTGAATTTCCTATCGGAACTTCTCTTTCTGTCGGAAACAGAGTATCTTGTCCCCCAGAAATTTACTCTCACTGTCGGAGACGCCGTTTGTGGTACGGTTGAGGGTGTTCTCTTCGACGGAGAAAAGCATGCCGGCGGTACCGGGGTAAAAGGTATTTCCTACTCTGGATTATCGCTCACCAGAACAAAAACAGGATATGAACTGATAATCATTTTCGATATCTAACACATCATGAACGATCAGATCCAGCAGATTACTACGAACGAGTGGGAGATCCCACGAGGTTTTGTTCCCGGGATGCGTGTTCCCGGACGGTTTTTCCTCTCGAAAAGCCTTGCAGAGACGCTTGAAGACGGAGCTCTCACCCAGCTTGCCAACGTGGCGACGCTTCCTGGCATCCTCCGGTATTCTCTTGGGATGCCCGATATCCACTGGGGCTACGGTTTTCCGATCGGGGGTGTGGGTGCCTTCGATGCCGAGACCGGGATTATCTCGCCCGGAGGGGTGGGTTTTGATATCAACTGCGGGGTTCGGATGATCACGACCCCGCTTAATGTCTCCGATATTCCCGATATGAAAGAACTGGTCGAGGATCTTTTCAACGCCGTCCCAACAGGCGTTGGTTCGAAGAGTCCGATCCGCTTGTCCCAGAAGGATCTCTCGAGTATGCTTGAAGACGGCGCAAAGAACGCTGTTGAAATGGGATACGGCATGGAACGCGATATCCCGAGGTGCGAGGAAAACGGCGCAATGGACGGGGCAAAGCCGGAGTATGTCAGCAAAAAAGCCCGGCAGCGGGGCATTCCCCAGTGCGGCACGCTTGGTTCCGGGAATCATTTTCTGGAAGTTCAGGTCGTCGATGACGTCGTCGATGACGACACGGCAAAAACGTTCGGCGTGGCTAAAGGGCAGATATGCGTGATGATCCACTGCGGTTCACGGGGTCTCGGGCATCAGGTCTGTACGGATCATCTGCAGGTTCTCGAGTCAGCATCAAAAAAATACGGCATAGACCTTCCCGACCGTCAGCTTGCCTGTGCTCCGCTCTTCTCTCCCGAGGGGGAAGCATATTTCGGTGCAATGGCGGCTTCTGCGAATTATGCATGGGCCAACCGTCAGATCATCACCCACATCGTCAGAGAACTTTTCGTGAAAAAATTCCGGATCGCTTACGAGGAGATGCCCCTTGTCTATGATGTCGCCCACAACGTGGCAAAATGGGAGGAGCACAATGTAGATGGTGTCCGGCGAAACGTCTGTGTTCACCGGAAAGGAGCGACCCGGGCATTTGGTCCGGGCAGAGCGGAAGTCCCTCACGAATTCCGGGCTTCCGGTCAGCCGGTTATCATTCCAGGAAGCATGGGGACCTCCTCCTATATTCTGGCAGGAACGGACGGTGCCATGGAGAAAACGTTCGGGAGTACCTGCCATGGTTCCGGCAGAGTGAAAAGCCGTTCTTCGGCGAAGAAGAGCCGGACCGGCGAAGAGGTCGCCAACGCTCTTCTCCGGCAGGGTATCATCGTTCGAGCCCCGAATCAGGCGGCGATCGCCGAGGAAGCACCGGATGTGTATAAATCCAGCAGCGAAGTCGTTCAGACCGTGCACGATGCCGGAATCTCGCGGATCGTCGCCAGAATGAGACCTCTTGGAGTGATCAAAGGATGACCGTTGCCATATTCTGGGATTCAAAGATGACGTTCCACCGTCTGGTCGAAGATTCAGCCTGTCCCTGCGAAGCCGTCACGCCGCTTCTGCTTTCGGCACCGTTCTACCGGGGAAAATACACCGGCGTCATTATCCCGACCGGGTTTGGCAATACCTCATACTCGAAACTTCTTCCGGCTCTCCGTGCATGTTCCGGGCGTATCGAACGGTATCTTGAAGAAGGCGGCCGCCTTCTCGTTTTTGGAGCGGCCGATGCCTCACCGAACAGATATGACTGGCTTCCGGTTGACGTTGAGTATCATTTTGCGTTTGGTGAACACTGCCTCGATGTCGATACCTCCTCTCCCAGGACATCCATTTTTGATGGATACGATCTAACGAATTTCGCTACCGACGGCTGGTTTGAAACCTACGAGGGCAAACCTCTCGCGACTGCTGAAAACGGCTGCCCTGTCTTAATCGAGTGCCCAATTGGAAAAGGCACGCTTCTCCTTGCAAGCACGCATGAATATCCGAGCTGTACATTTCTCAAAAAATTTTCCGAAGGGGACGCCGTCTCTTTCTAACCGAAAATAGGACATACGCGGTGTGCTCTCAATCAAAAAGCTGACGTACTTATGAGATGTACTTCGATTTCGTGTATGAAATAAGTGTGGATACGTGAGAAATCCCAACGCGAATAAGCCCAAGCGGGCTTTGCCCGCTTGGGCTTATTCGCGGTGAACTATCTCATCCATCCACACCCGGCCTTCCCCTTCCCGAATTGGATTCACATCAACACCGCGTAATTCCTATGCAAATATTCCGATCTTCAAACGAAATCTTATTCTTTTCAGATGGCATAACAAGTTATATATCCATTTTGGAGTCAAAACCTCATGACACACATAATATTCGATCTTCTGCATATTCTGGACGAAGCCGGAATCGACCAGCCGGTTGCCGGAAACGTTATCAGTGAACGCCTGGGCATATCCCGGACTGCCGTCTGGAAATATGTCAATCTTCTGCGTGAGGTCGGATATGTTATTGATGCCTCGGCAAAAACCGGATACACGCTTCGGAAACGTACGTGGTTATTACTCCCGTATGAGGTCAAACGGTATCTCAAAACCAAGGTCATCGGTCAGGAGATGCACCATTTCGAGCAGGTCCCTTCAACGAACGCACTTGCCCGGCAGATGATGCATGAGGTCGGCGATGAAGTTCAGCCGGGAACGGTCCTTATCGCCGAGCAGCAGACCGGCGGTCTTGGCAGAATGAACCGCGTGTGGATGTCGCCTGAAGGAGGTATCTGGGCGACGATCGTGGTAATGCCCAAACTCCATGTCGATCAGATTTTCCTGATCACGATGGCAGCTTCGATTTCCCTTGCCCGAGCGATCAGACATGAGTTCGAGCTTTCGGCTTTGATCCAGTGGCCGAACGATGTGTTCATCGGCGATAAGAAAGTTGCCGGAACGACGCTCGAACTTGCTGCCGATGAGGATATTATCAAATACTGTCTTGTCGGTATCGGCGTGGACGTGAACGTTTCCGTTGAAAAAGTCATGCCGAACCTTTCCCGACTCGTAACCTCTCTCTCGGATGAACTCGGCCATGATGTGGATCGTGCCCAGCTCTTTTCCGTGTTCCTTAAGGAGTTCGAACGCCGGTACCAGATGATGCTGAAAGGCGAGAGCGAGCCGCTTTTCCGGGAATGGAGAAGCCTTTCCCGAACTCTCCATAGAAGGGTTCGCGTCCGGACGATTCGCGAGAGCTTCGAGGGGGAGGCACTCGATGTCGATGAACGGGGTGCTCTGATCATCCACAAAGATAACGGCGAGATCGAACGCGTGATAGCGGGCGACTGCTATCTTATCTGATCCTTTTTTATTGTTAACCAACATACAAACTATGGTTAATAATATACGGTAACGAAAAACGTTCGAGACTGATCATTTATTCAGCGGTGTTTGTGGCACTGATCACGGTCGGCGGCTGGATATCCATCCCGTTTGTCGTTCCGTTCACGCTCCAGACGATGTTTGTTCTGCTGGCGGCATCGGTGATGAAAAAATATGCGGTGATTCCGACAGCGCTGTATGTGTTGTTCGGCACGCTTGGTCTGCCGATCTTCCATAACGGGACTTCCGGGATCGGGATTCTGTTTGGCCCGACCGGCGGGTTTTTGATCGGGTTCATTCTGATGGCGTTCATTGCAGGACTGTCCTTTTCGAAAAAGACCATGTCTGCCGATATAACCGGGCTTGTTCTAGCAACTCTTCTCAGTTATATCTTTGGCGCCGGATGGTTCATGATCTCGTCGGGAGCTTCGCTTTTGGCTGCTCTGATCGCCTGCGTGGTTCCGTTTATTATCGGTGATATCATCAAAATCACTGCGGTCGAGCTGATAACGCTGCGTCTGCGAAAAAGCGAGAGGGTCGTGTTTGATTGAAGTAACCGATCTCCGTCACGGGGTTTTGAGCATCCCCGCTCTTTCGATTCCGCCCGGACTTACGGTGGTCTCCGGTAAAAACGGCGCCGGCAAGACCACTCTCCTGAAGATATGTTCGGGGATCACTCTTCCGGATTCTGGTTCGGTGAGTATAGACGGTCTCTCTCCCCGTTTGCAGAATGTCGGTTACGTGAGCGAGTTTCCCGACCGCCATCTGCTGTTTCCGATCGTCTTTGAGGAGATCGCTTCCTCCCTTCGGTTTGCCAAAATTCCGCAGGCAAAGATCGAGGAAAACGTTTTGCAAACCGCAGAGGAAGCTGGCATAACGCATCTGCTCGATCGGGAGTGCCGGACGCTCTCCGGCGGAGAGAAGATGCTTGTAGGGATAACGGCGGCGATCGTTCACGACCCGGTTCTTCTTGTTCTCGACGAGCCGGATTCCCATCTGGACCCGGAGACCGTCGAAGATCTTCGGTCATTTATCGCTTCGAGAAATATTTCGTATGTGATGTGGAGTTCGCACTCCTTTTCCCTGAGACAAAAAGCGGATTTCGAGGTGAGGTTGTGAGAATCGTTCTCTCTTCGGTCCAACTCCGTGCAGGTACGTTTTCTCTAACAGCGGACGATTTCTTTTCCGAAGGGGTCCATATGATTTCCGGCAGGATCGGGTCAGGCAAATCCACGCTTGGCTCGGCTCTTGCGGGATTGTCTTTGGTCGAATCCGGGCAAATAATTCTGGAAGGATGCCGGTCCCGGGTTTTTTGATGCAGTTTCCCGAGTATCAGGTGACGGGTCCGACCGTTTCCCGCGAGATCTCGTCGTGGGGTATTCCCCGCGGGGGTCCGGCATTTTCCCGTTTCGATGTGGAGATTTCGGATCGGGATCCGTTTTCTCTCTCCAGAGGGGAACTGAAGCGGCTGATGCTTGCCTGTGTTTTTGCGAAGGATCCGGATGTTCTCATTCTCGATGAACCGTATGCTTCGCTGGATGTTTCGGCGAAGGAGGTTTTGACCAGCTTGCTAGAGAGCCGCCTGGGAATCACGATCGTTTTTTCTCATGAAACGGAGTTTGCGCCGAATCACGCTGAGCGGTGGAAAATATACGGCGGAGGGCTGTATCGTGAGTGATATCCGCCTCTGGCTTCTTACGCTTGTGCTTCTGTCGGTCCTTTCCTTCGTGAATCTGTTTGGAGCGGCGGCGGTTTTTCTCTGGTGGCTCGTTTTCGGGGCAAAGGCGACGTTTGGAAATAATTCGTGGAAGGTTGTTGTGCCGGTGTCGATATTTGTCGGTTTGTTTCCCTCGGTTGTTTTGTATTTTACTGGCGGAGATGTTTTCTACGGCGCAAAGATCTTCGTTATGGTCCTTCTTGCTTTCTGGTTCTCGGCTTCCTTATGTCCGGGCGAACTGATGTGTTTTTTTGTCTGGATTTTTGGTCAGGGAAGCGGTTTTGATCTGGGGATGGCGGCAGAGTTTTCCGTTCAGGCAATCGGCGAGATCCGTGACGATTTTTCACGTATGCGGTCTGCACTCGGAATCAAGGGTCAGACGTTTTCCGTTTCGGTCGTCCCTTCGTTAGCGGCCGGTCTGCTTATTCTCTCATTACGCAGAGCCGGAGTCCAGTCAGCGCTTCTGGCAAGACGGGGGTATTGTTCGGGGGGGACGTTTGTCCCGGTATTTTCGCCCGGGGTGTATGATTTTCTGATGCTTGGCACTGCGGTTATTCTGTATGGTGTGCTTCTGATTTGAGATACAGGGACTTGGGACGTGAGGTGAGGTAAAACCAACCGCGGGTCTCTGAAAAGAAAGGTATGGTTGGGTGTGGACACATGAGATATCCCACCGCGAATAATCGCGAATCTCCGCGAATCGCATTTTTCCAGTTCCGCCCTCTTGACCTTCGGTCGCGTCCCTACGCTCCGCCTGATCGGCTCCGCATGGCCGGAACGCCAGCATTTTTCGTTCCGCCGTCCCGACCACGCGGTGCCGATCAGGCGGAGCGTAGGGACGCGACCGAAGGTCAAGAGGGCGGAACTGGAAAAATGCGATTCGCGATTATTCGCGGTGGGATATCTCATATGTCCACACAATCCCTTATACGAAATCAAAACACGCTCGCAAAGCCAAGCCTTGGTCGCAAGTCTATCGACTTGCTTAGCTAAGGTCGTCGACCACGTCTCCGACCCGCCTCGGCTAAGGCCGCCCCTGCGGGTCAGCCCGTTCACAAATCATAGATTTGTTCAGCTAAGGTTGCCCGCTTCGCGTTCAACCCGCCCCACTCGCAAACCTTCGTTTTGCTCTCCGACTCGGGTCTACGACCCTCGCTTGTTGCCTCACCTCGCCACACAAACTAATTTATCCCAGCAAACCTACAATGAATCATGGATAATTCCAAGGACAACGGCGTAAGTCCGGTTATTGCAACTGTACTTTTACTCGCTCTTTCCGTTGTTCTTATAGCGCTTGTCGCTGCAGTCGTTATGGCCGAGGTCAACTCTTTTACACCGGTCGAGAATAAGATGGTCGGGTTTACCGTTGAGGTGAATGCAACGAATAATACCGCCCTGATAACCCCGGTCGCAGGGACTGATCTTCCGTTTCTGGAGTCATACCGGGTCTACACCAATAACGGTCACTGGGACAGCCCGAATGCGCAGGGAATCCGGGTTCCCGATTTCAATTCGACCGTTACATGCGTCAATATCGTCGGCAATTTTTCCGATAGGGTGACTGCACTGGTTTTCAGTGGAAAGGTCGTTATTGAAGGAGGTATCGTGGTTGTGGTGAGTCCTTACTATATTGTTGGAGAAAATGGTTACAATTCGATATCGGAGTTTGTTGATTCATTTAATGATTGGTATCATGCATATTACCCATATGCAACCGGTGATGCGGCTGAAACAGATGGTAATGGTATTGAGTTCTTTAACGATCTTCCTATCATTGTTGGAGATGAACCTATAACGATTTCCAGTGGTAATATTGGAGGTATTCAGAACAATTTCCGAATATCGATTACAGGAGGGGGCAATTTCACTCGTGCTCCTGGGTATGAGTCGGCATTATTTGTTATTAATTTAAGTAAGGTGAAAGTTGAGGATGGTGCTTTGATATTGGATGGAATGGGGTTGCCTGCCACCCATCCCGCTCTAGAAATCATTGGAAGTTCAGAATTATCTATAGAGAATGGGGGGGATCTTCTCGTAAGAAACAATATAAATTCAAATGGCACTGGTGGTGGTATTTATAATGAAGGTACTATCACAATTAAAAATCCAGGTAGTTTTTTAGTCACTGGAAATGAAGCCTATATTGGTGGTGGTATATACAACGCGGGTACTATTGCTATTAATAAGGATGGCATTCTCACGATTACCGGGAATGAAGCCTACAATGGAGGTGATATATATAACACAGGCTCCATCACAAGACATAGTCAGGGAGATGCTTTAATTACATCTAATCATGCGATAAACTATGGTGGAGGTGTATATAGTTATACATTCATTCCTCTTACACTAACTCACGTCTACAGCAACACTGCCGATGGTAATCCCAGTACTAACAATTTCTATATAGGTCACTAAAAATCGACCTCATTGATTTCATTATGCAAAAGAGTATATCTCTTGGGTTGGGGTTTCGATGGGGCTGACTCTCTTCACCTATCTTCAAGGGACTACTTTTTTAACTTTTCACTCCAAAATGATAATGGTTTAGATAACTCGTATGAGCAGGGAGAACACTATGAAAAAACTCAATATTACCGACACAACGCTCCGTGACGCTCATCAGTCACTGGCGGCAACGCGTATGCGGACCGAAGACATGCTCGCTCTTGCCCGCGAGATGGAAAAAGCCGGCTTCTGGTCCGTTGAAGCCTGGGGCGGGGCGACCTTTGACACCTGTATCCGGTATCTGAACGATGATCCCTGGGATCGTCTCAGAACGCTTCGTGAAATCTTTGTCAAGACCCCGATCCAGATGCTTCTTCGGGGACAAAATCTGGTTGGCTACCGTCATTACCCGGATGATGTTGTCGACAAATTCGTCTCTTCTGCATCGGAAAACGGCGTTCGCGTCTTTCGGATCTTCGACGCTTTGAACGATATCAGAAATATGGAGAGGGCCATGAAGGCCGTCATCGATACCGGAAATCACCTTCAGGGCACTATACCATATACGACCAGCCCGGTCCACAGCATCGAAGGTTTCGTTACGATGGCAGAGGAACTCTACGGTCTTGGTTGCAACTCGATATGCATCAAAGACATGGCCGGGCTCATTATGCCCGAGGCTGCCCGTGAACTGATCACCGGCATCAAAGACAGACTCGACATTCCGGTCTGTCTCCACAGCCACTCGACAAGCGGCATAGCCCCCATGAGTTATCAGGCGGCCATCGAAGCAGGCGTCGATATCCTCGACACTGCCATGTCTCCCTTTGCCGGAGGAACAAGCCAGCCCGCAACGGAAAGCATCGTGGCGTCTCTTATAGGAACGCCCCGCGACACGAACATCTCCCTCTCGACTCTCCGTTCCATTAAAGTCGCAGCGGCAAACATCCGAGGAAAATACGAATGTCTGATCGACCCGATCAGTGTCCGTATCGACAGCGATGTTCTCAGCTATCAACTTCCGGGCGGCATGATCTCCAACCTTGTCTCCCAGCTGAAAGAGCAGAATTCTCTGGACAAAATGGACGAGGTTTTCCTCGAGGTCCCCAAAGTCAGAGAAGATCTCGGATTCCCGCCGCTTGTAACGCCGACGTCACAGATCGTCGGGACCCAGGCTGTGTTGAATGTGTTAATGGGCGGACGCTACAAGACCGTCACCAACGAAGTCCGCGACTATCTCAAAGGCTTATATGGAAAAAGTCCCAAACCGCTCGACGAAGCTCTGGTCACTTCGATCATCGGCGATACTCCCCGGATCACCTGCAGACCTGCTGACACCCTTGAACCGATCTATGACAAGATGAAAGCCGACGCAGAAGCACAGAGTCTCGTCAAAAAAGAGGAGGATGTTCTCACCTATATTCTCTATCCCGCAATTGCCCCGGCATTCCTGAAGGGCGAGAAGAAAGCCGAAGCATTCCCGGTTGTTCCGACCTCGGTCGGCGGTATTGCCCCGGCAGACTATGACATCCCAAGATCCATGGAAGTCGAGGTCGACGGCGAGATTTATGCCGTTCGAATCCTCTCCGTCGAAGGAGAAGCAGTCGTCAGTTCCGTCAAGTCCGCCGAGACCCGGCCGCGCGGCGATGTTCCCGGCGGCGTGAAGAGCAGCATTCAGGGCATGGTTCTCGACATCAAAGTTCAGGCAGGACAGAAAGTATCTGCAGGCGAGACCCTCCTCGTTCTCGAAGCAATGAAAATGGAATATCCGATCGTCAGTCCGATCGACGGTACGGTCACCGAGATCTTCGTCGAGAACGGAGCAGTCGTCCAGAGCGGCGATGTTTTAGTGGTGGTGCAATGAGTAAAAACGAATACTTTGACAAAGTATTGGTTGCGAACAGGGGAGAGATCGCCATTCGCGTTATGCGTGCATGCCGGGAAATGGGTATCGAAACGGTCGCCGTTTACTCGGAAGCCGATGCGAATGCCTTACACGTGAAGTACGCCGATGAAGCTTTTCTCATCGGAGCTGCCCACCTGACGAAAAGCTACCTCAATATGGACAGGATCCTCGAGGTCGCCGAGATGGCGGGCGCCGATGCCATTCACCCGGGATACGGATTTCTTGCAGAAAAAGCAGCTTTTTCCGGAGCGGTAAAAAAAGCCGGATTCACGTTCATCGGTCCATCGGAAGCTACCATCAAGATGATGGGCTCCAAACTCGACTCCAAACAGGCGATGCATGATGCCGGAGTTCCGGTACTTCCCTGGACCAAGAGTACCGACCATGATGAAGCAAAAGCATTTGCCGAATCGATCGGTTACCCGGTGATCGTCAAAGCGTCCGCCGGCGGAGGGGGTATCGGTATGACCATCGTCAACAACGAAGCCGAACTCGACGAAGCGATCGCAAAATCCAGCAGGACGGCGGCTTCAGCATTCGGCGACTCGACGATTTTCATCGAAAAGTATCTGGCAAAACCCAGACACATTGAGGTCCAGGTCTTCGCCGACTCACAAGGTGACGTGATCCATATGTACGAACGCGAGTGTTCGATCCAGAGACGCCACCAGAAACTCATCGAAGAGGCGCCGTGCCCCATCATGACTGAGGAACTCCGCGAACGAATGACCCAGTCTGCGATCACCGTTGCGAAAACCTGCAATTATGAAAATGCCGGGACCGTCGAGTTCCTGTATGATTCGGGAAAGTACTACTTCATGGAGATGAACACCCGTCTGCAGGTCGAACACACCGTGACCGAGCTGATCACCGGACTGGATATGGTCAGAATGCAGATTCAGGTTGCGGCCGGCGAACCGCTGCCGTATCTTCAGGATCAGATCACCTGCCATGGACACGCGATCGAGTGCCGGGTGAATGCAGAAGATCCGATGAACAACTTCCAGGCGGATGCAGGAAAGATCAGCCGCTACCGGTCTCCGGGAGGGCCGGGCATCAGGATCGACAGCTGCATCCATGCCAGGTACTCGATCCCGCCTATGTATGATTCGATGATCGCAAAACTTTGTGCACGGGCAATGACCCGTGAAGAGACCGTTGCGAGAATGCGCCGTGCCCTCACGGAGTACGTCATCATCGGTGTAAAAACGACACTCCCTCTCCATTACGCCGTCATGAACAATCCGGAGTTTATTGCAGGAAATACCCACACGCATTTCCTTCAGGATCCGACGATCACCCAGTCTCTCACAAGATACATGCGCGAGAGCGAGACCCGGATGAATCAGCTTGGCGATTCTCTGCGTCCCGGAAAAGAGAAAACCATCGCGGTCACGGCGGCAGTGAGCGCCTATATGAGTGCTCTTGCAGCGAAAAACGGCCAGAAAAAAGAATAAGAGAATATCTATCAACCCATTTTTTAACGCGAATCATGATTTATGGAAGATTGGCTACATCCCTACACCCTCACCTCCCCCCCCCAAAAAAAAGAAAAATACCCATTATTCCTTGACGTTTTTTATTTATTTACACTCTGTTTTGAATCGTTTTCACCTGATAGATATTATAACAAAATGCAGCCAGCATATTTTTCACTCGTACTCTTTGCAGCGTTGTTACCTTCATCAACCCTGCATGAAAAACATTTTTGATTGATCAATGCATAGGGTCTCTCGCCCTTTGATCTCTTCCTACTTATTCGCAGATTTCTCAGTTTATCTCGTATGCCAATGGGATGCCCTCTCGCTCCCCTTTTCATTGTGGCACTATATCCCTTGCATTTTGCTCCCTGATATCCCCGATCCCGATAGACCACTTCCCCTTTTTCTGAGAGGTCCACCTGACTATCATGAACATTTGCCGTGGTGGTTTCAATGCGTCGAATAAGATCGTGCGTCGTATCCATGATGGTATGAAGTTTATATCCATAGTGTATTTTGCCGTTCTTGGACATGATTTTTCCATCTTTATCCCGTCGTGTTTTTGCCTGATCTCCTCGCGGCGTGTCTTTCTTACAATGACCGGGTTCAGCATACACAAACGTTGCATCCTGAATCATACCTTGTTCAATTTTCAGACCTTTCAGGTCAAGTTGTCTCTGAAACTCCTGCCAGACCACTGTATCAACGCC
>NIZU01000059.1 GCA_003315675.1 Methanocorpusculum sp. MCE | reverse complement strand
AATCTGTGCGGGTCATGTGCGGAATTCTTGTATCATTTCAGCGGACTTGTTGTGTCACGGTGAGCGGAATGGGTGTGTCATATAGAACGCAATATTCACGTATCTATTGGCCGGGTCAATCCATCCAGTGCCAAATACTCACCGCGGGTAACGGTGACTTCATACGGCGAGGTATCAACCGATTTCGTCAGATTCGGCAGAAGTGAGATAGTGTTTTGCGGGATCGGATCCTCTGAACTGTCGGCGCGTGTATAGATCACACGGAAATCCGACGTGGAGAGATCAGGGTATGCGGTTAGTGACCCGTTCAGCGTTTTCAGGGTTCCATCGTCAGCATCTATACATGCATAGGAGATCTCCCCGGTGTCATAATAAGTGTAATAATAAGTGTACGTCGTTTTGTCACTGTCCTCCAACCCTGCAAGAAGAATTTGGGCGAGTTCCACCTGGATCGTGGTGCTCGAACTGCCGAGATTATACATCAGCAGAGTGTTTTCTGCAGAGTCAGGCGTGTCAAGCATCGTTCCTTCAAGAGCGTTAACCACTTCAATACCATTGTTCGGCTGCCAGATGGCGGGTATCTGATAGCCGGCAGAGCCTCCGGAGATCTGGAAGTACCCGGGGAACCAGTCGATATATGACCGCAGATCATTCAGCCGTGCATAGCTGATCACATTCTCGCGATTTTGATCAGGCCGGAACATGCCAAGCGAAGCATGCGTCAGCCCAAACGAAATCGGAAGTTCGATTGAATCAACCTGCTCTCCGTTCCCGCTGATAAACCGGATATTGTTTCCGTTTTTATCCAGAACATCGACAACGATCCGGTAAACCCCTGCGGTAAAATCATCGCTGTACGGAATCAGGTTCCCGTTCTCATCAGCTTGACTGTACATGCCGGAACTATTCTTGGTTACACCACCCTGAACCAGAGCAAGATAGTAAACCCACGTTTTGCTTACGAGGACCTTATTCCTCCCATTTGCAGACCCATAGGGTTCAGTGATCGCCTCCACTGCCAAAATATCACCCCACTGCAGATTCTCAGGGACCAAACTCATATCGACCGAAGATGACGGCGTCCCGCCGGTCGTATCGACATGACTCTGCAACGTTCGTATAACCTCGCCTTCCGGGTTGTAGACCCGCACGCGGACATCTGCCGGATCCCCGGTATTTGCAAAGCTGCCGTATACATACAGATCACGCATCTCGGCAAAATACGTTTCATCTGCAGAAGGCTGAAGGATATCCAGCGACACCTCGCCTGCTGCCGGAATGATAAGCAGGGCTGCCGTCAGAATCAAAATCAAAATATGATTGCTGGTTTTCAGGATAAGGCACCTCGATAGAGACTAAATGATACTTGTACTGATTCTGTAATTATACCTTCCGGGCGGGAAAAAGCAAATCCAGCCAAATCCTTTATATTCTGGTCAGGTGAATCTACTTACATGGATATTTTTGCAACAGTCATTATGATCATTATTGCGGTCGTGATCTGCGCAATACTGTTTTTCATCCTGAGAAACGGACTAAAACTCCTGATCAACGCCGTATGCGGTGTCATTATTCTCTTTATCGTTTCCTGGCTGAATCTTGCACCGATCGGGGATCTTTCGGTCGCTCAAGTGATCGTGTGTGCGGTGGGAGGTATTCTCGGAGCTGCCCTGCTGATCATCCTTTCGTTCTTTGGAATCGTGATTTGAACAAACCTTATTTTTCGATGATGGAAACATTGAACTCGATCCGCTTTCCCGTCATCTCGATCGTGTAGTTTCCTTGAGTTAGGAAAGTTATAACATCCTTCATGCCGGTATCATACTGCCCGGCAAATCCCTCGACGGCCGCCAGATCCCCGGATGCGTCATAGACTTTGATCTCGAATCTGGCTTCAGGATCGGGATAGGTCACATACACCGTTTTGTAGGTTGTATCAATGAGGATGCCTTTTTCAATGATCTGTTTGTCAACAATCACTTTTTTGACCGTGACATTCGAAACATTATAATTAATGATCAGCTCGGTTACAGGGTAGATATTTACTGCTTTGAGAGTTGTGCTCCCATACGTTGAGTAGTATGGGTACGAGATATGGTTGAAATAGAGAAGCGTTGCATTCCCAAGAACTGTTTCGGTACCTTCCGGCAGGAATACAAATGACGGATTACTGATATCACATATCTGGCCGACAGCCGAACACGGAGTTACATTTTTCGCTATCTGAACGGAAATTGTTGAAGATGGAGCGGGGGTAATATTAAGTGTGCTTGGCATCGGGTATTCCTGCGGAAAAAAACAGGTCGTACTCGTCATTATCAGCAAAACACCTACTAGAGCAACAAAAACAGCGGTTAGGAGTAAGAGCACCGGCGGTGTAAAAAAACCGTCCTATCTCCTTCTTTTTCTCCGAACCGGATCATTTATTCTTGTTTGTCCGGACCCGCCGTTCTGCTGAACCATATATGATACTAAGTTGTTTCTAATGTATTAATAAGATATTTCTGACGGCATGCGGCTAAAAAAAGGAGTGTTTTATTTGATCGGCGAGTGCAGTGTAAACAACCCCGACTCATCATACTTGATCAGTTTCGCCGTTTTCGTGATAAGCCCGCGTGATTTCAAAAGGACAAACGGCATGCGGTATGGTCTCATATGATCGTTATCCGGGAACTCTCTGAACATACATGCGACCCCGTCGGCAAATACCTCGGAGAAACCGAACTTACTGGCAAAAACATTCGTCTGACCTGAATTGACATGCAGGATCGTTGTTGCCCCGGTTGAACGCAGGGACGAATACACCATATTCAGATCAGTTGATCGAAATCCCGTCGAAGTGACCAGTGTTTCTTCAAGGACAGAGAATGGATTCACGACAACACGGCTCACCCCAAGCTCCTGGATCATGATCGCAACATTGTTGCCGAGACGCGAGGAGAATGTCAGAAAAATCTCCGGAGGCAGCTGCACTATATACATATCCTTATTGATCCTATCACGCATCTCGGGATACATCGAGAGGAAGTTGCTTGTCAGCTGTTCCACCGGATTGAACAAACTGATGTACATCACTTTCTCGCCGTTAAGAAGGCCCTGATACAAATACTGGAGAGAGAACATCGTTCTGCCGGTACCGGTCTCGCCGATCAGGACGAAAACCGATCCCTTAATGAAACCTCCTCCGATCATATCATCCAGTCCGGGAATACCTGATGGAATTATTACTTTTGACTGCGGTTCATAATCCATTTTATGCCAATCTCCTGAGATTGGATATCTCAAAGCCGGTCTCGGGGGCAATGGAAACATTATAGGTGGCAATATCCCTTGATGAAAGAAGAGGAAGAACGCTGGAAAACTTTTCGATGTACATCTGCCGTTGCCTTGACATGGATTCCTGACTTTTCTGCCACACGAGACGAATGATCGCATCGAATGAATTGCCGAGGGATATTTCCTTGCTCGCAGGGAGAATCCCGGCGGTCAGTAATATTATAAAAGTGATGTTCCGTTTTTTTGCCGCACGGGAAAGACCGTAGATCAGAAAAATCAGATTTCGCCATTTATCCTGATCGCTAAAGTACGGGAGATACGGCGTCAGTGAGTCGATATACACCATTGAATTCTCAGGGGCCGTCTCCACCATTCCTGCGAGATAGGCAAGACCGCCGTAATCATCGTACGGCGGCAGATCCATGAGATGCTCCGAAAGCGTCTTCTGGGAATACCAGGAAAGCGGAACGATGGATCTCGCAAAATAAACATCGCCGACATCCATATGAAAAACGTATTTGTCCAGCAGTTCCCCTTCAAAATCGATATTATTCAGGAAACTGAACTGCTGTTTCATCATGGTGATAAACTGATTTCGGGACGTCTTTGGTGTTATATAATATATTGCATCGGGCCGATTGGCATTTTTCGTTGAAATGATATCGCCATTAACCTCCCTGCAGTAATTTACCAAAGATGTGAAGAGGAATTCAGGTCCTCCCGCACCGGGCTCGGTGATAAGTAATATCGTTGACCCGATCGGAACGCCGCCGCCAAGGATTTTATCGACTGAGGGGATGTACGTCGGAACACGAATCATTGTATGATCGTCTGGCATTTATGTGATTGATACTATCTGCATAAATAGGGATATAATTAACCCCTATCTAGCCAATTACCTGCATACTATCTATGCGCATCTTCGGAACAACGGAACTATCGAACGTCTTCGTTTCGGCAGAGATCTGCACACCTCTTTTGAGAATGTCAAAAACGTTCCCCGAGATCATCGCCTTTTTCACCGGACGGACAAACTTCCCGGACTCGGCAAAGAATGCGTTGGCCACTTCCACCGAAAATTCGCCGGTAAGGGAGTTCGCCGTATGCGCTCCGATAACCTCACGAACGAACAAACACGGTTTGTCCATAACATCGGATACGGGGGAGGTGATCCGGAGACAGTGCGGATGAATATATGTCGCCCCGTTCCCGGCCCGGTGGGCATGTCCCGTTGAAGTCGTTTTTGCCTGCGATGCGGTCTTTACGTCGTACATAAATGCGGAGAGCACGCCGTTTTGAACGATAGAGAGATCGGAGGTCACTGTTCCTTCAGCGTCGAACCTCTTCCATGCAGAACCTGCTGGATCCATGGGGACATCCGAGATCGAAACGGAAGGGTGCAGAACATCCTCACCCAGTTTGCCGGCAAAAACTGATTTCCCGGAGAGAACATTCTTTCCGTTCACGGCCTCGGTGAAGAGATCGAGGATAAGCGACTCAACGACATGTTCGGAGAAGACGACGTCATATTTCTTTGTCTCGACATCCGCACCGTTTCTGGAGGAGGTTGCCCAGAAGGTGGTTTCCTCGCCTATCTTTTCCGGATTGATGCAGTCCAAAAACGTGCTTGAGTCATAATCATACCCTGTCGAGTTCTCGCAGATTGCATCCATCCCTAGAGAAATACCGGAGATCTGACGCGTGTAATGAACACCGTTCGAGTTGGCGATAACTGCCGTTCCTGTCGAAAGCGAAACTCCTCCGGTGACCACGCGTGCCTCTGGGTGCTTGGCGGCCCCGGCATTCATCCGGTCAAGATACTCGGCGGCGAGGTCAGGCGTCACGGAGATCTTTGGATCAAACGGATCGCGGCCGTCCGGCAGCACGGCTTTTGCCGGGAAACCGGTCCAGCCGGGAACCGGCTCGGAGAGTTTGGCAGAAGACATGGCTACGTCAAGGCAGTCTTTCCACCTTGCGGCATCGGAGGTTCCGGATATGCCAATGCGGTTATCCTTAACGACCCGGATATAGATGGACTGGCCCGCATGTTCAAAGACCGAAGAGACGGCCATCTCCCGTTGTTCAAGGGAGATGTCGGTGTAATCCAGCATGAACACCTCTACTTCATCGGCATATTTCCCGCCGTAGGAGAGGATTTTCTCGATATCGGGTTCAGACATTTCCGCCGCCTCCAACTAACGCCTCGGTAAGATAGACATGAGGAGCTCCGTCCGATACCGGGACCGACTGGCCTTTACCGCACATTCCCGAAGACATTTTACGTTCTTTGCCGCACAAAGCGATGTTATGCAGCACCGAGAGAATATCCCCCGATAGGGAAACATCCCGGATCATTTTTCCAGTTTCTCCATTTTCGATCAGATATCCATACTTTGCATTGAACTGGAAAGCCCCGCGGCCGGGATCAACCTGACCGCCCCGCGAGCCGATCAAAAGAACGCCTTTTCTGCATTCAGCGATGATCTCGTTATATGATGCATCCCCTTCTTTAATGTAAGTATTACTCATGCGAACCAGAGGCTGCATCCCAGGTTCGGCTCTGGCATGTCCGGCATCTCCGGTCTCCAGACCGACGGCGGCCAGGGTCTCGCGGGAGTGCATATATTTGTGCATGATCCCGTTTTTAATCAGTTCTGTAGGACCGCAGGCAACGCCTTCCGCATCGAACGGTTCGTATCCGTATCCATGCATGGAAGGGTCATCTATGATGGTGACGAGAGGAGAGCCGACCTGCTCGCCCAGTTTGCCGGCAAGAACGGACACACCATCTCGTACGGCATCTCCTTCGCTTGCATGACCGACCGCTTCGTGAGCAAACACGCCGCCGATCGCCGGATCAAGAACGGCAGGCATGCGGCCGCCGGAGACGACGGATGCGTCCAGAAGTTCAACAGCATGTTTTGCACACTTCTCGCCGTAGGGAATATACTCCTTTAACGAGAGAGGGCCAACAACTGCCTCCTGCTCATAGTTCATCTGCATGTCGGCTCCGCGGTTTGCGACCGCCGAGATGGTGAAGAGCGTGCGGCAGACCGAAGAGGTTGCCGAGTAATCATTGCAGTCTTCAAAGATGACGTCCTGATACTGCTCGGAGTATCGTGCCGAGGTGCTGCAGATCTCCGGAATTTTTGCAGATTCTTCGAGAAGAAGAAGCTGAGCGGCTTTTTCCTCGAGAGGGGTATCTGCCTGTTCCTTTGCGGAACACACCCAGGAACGCGGGAATCCAAGCGGCACATCCGCGATATCGGCATGGACGCCGGCAAGACGTGCAGAGGCTGCAGCTTTTTGGATGCAGGCATCCTTCAATTTTTTGTCGTCCATATCGATGGATGAAGCACAGTAGTATCCCCAGCCGTTTTCGCCTAAGACCCGGAAGAGAGCTTTTCCGTAAAATGAAGAGCCGGCATTCTCGATCACCCAGTTCTCCGTCTGGATGGAGGTAACAGTCCCCCTGACATAACGGATGTCGTAGTATCGTATCGTTTCCATGGTTTTCTGAGATACTATTTGGTCCTGAAGAATAACATATCTTCTGATATTTCAGGCGGGACAGTTTTGTAAAAAAGAGATAAGAATCAGGATCCTATGACATCGGCATCGAAGACATCTTCCTCTTCTTTGAGGATTGGAACTGCCTTATCAAAAACGATCGTCTCGTCCTCCGGCGGTTTCATCTCAAACGTAATAAGCCCGACGACAGCGTTTCTGGTCGCATACGGATCAAGGATCGGACCAAACTTAATCACTTTGGTTCCTCCGGCGGATATGATGATGGTATGTTTTTTAATTTGGATCGCATCGATCTTGTCAAAACGCACCTCTTTGTATGAACCGACTCCCGACATCAGACAGATTCTCCGGGGCGTAAGGTACAGACGCGGGCGGTTGAGTCCCACCAGTCCCGAGATGAGAATGATCAGAGCAATTACGCCGGATACTGCCGATACGAGAATACGGAGCAGGAGATCGGGCGATACGAGCCAAACCGGCAGATACGGCAGTAAAGCTGGAAGAAGAGCGAAAAGAGGCGCCTTGATCCAGATCAGCACCGCGATCACTGCAAAGATGATGAAGAAGATAATATATTGAACCAGATACGAACCCTTCCGGCGATCTTCCCAAACAATGCCTTCGTTGAACAGATATTTCGTCATAGCATCACGCAAATGAAATAAAATACGACGTGGTGATAGATATACCTTAGGTTATTTACGCAGTATTCGAAAATCCTGACGGAACTGGGACTTGACTCCGGCAGTTTTCCTCCACCCCCGGATAATACTATTTTCAAAACGGTGTGATCAAAGGTAATCAAAAAAGAAGAGGGGAGATGAAGTCATGCTGCAGCATTATCGGCAGGCATCGGTATTTTCGGGATGTCCATATGCTTGCCGATCTGGAGAAGTTTCTGTTCGAACGCCACTTTATCCTCGGGAACGAGAGCATATCTTAGGACTTCTTCGATCCTGGTTACCGGTATGATGGTGACCATATCGGTGTACCGCTCTTCGATGAGAACATCCGCAAGGTTCGACTGCGGGATAATGATCGTGCGGATACCGGCTTTTGCGGCTGCCTCGATTTTGTAGGTGACGCCTCCGATTGGAAGAACATCTCCTCTTACCGAGAGTGATCCGGTCATCGCCACGTCCTGCCGGACCGGGATATCCTCGAGAGCGCTTATTACTGCCGTCGCGACGGTCACGGATGCCGAATCTCCCTCGACCCCGTTGTATGTTCCGATGAACTGGACATGGATATCGACTTTGCGGATGTCGGTCCCGGAGAACTTCTTGATTAAGGCGCTCACGTTCTTGATGGATTCCTGAGCGATCTCCTTCAGGAGACCGGTCGCTATGACCCTGCCTGCTCCCTGAGAGGGAGTGACCTCAGCTGTGATCGGAAGAACCGAGCCGGCATCATTCCCGACAACGGAAAGTCCATTTACTCTTCCGACAAGATTTCCGGAAACGATCGTCAGATCATAATCCCGGGTCCGGCGGATGTACTCGTCGGAGATCTGATCCTCAACAGATCGCGCGATCTGTTTTGCCGAGACTACATGATGCATGGATGTCACATGGGACCCTTCCTGAATGGCGAGATCGCCAGCAACCCGCACAAGACCGCCGAGATCTCTCAGCTTCACTGTGAGGTGGCCTTTTCTGCCCGACAGGCGTTTTGCCTCGCGAAGGATCTCGGATACTGTCGATGGATCGTAATGCGGGATCTTTCCGTCGTTTTTAACTTCCTGGGCTACGAACCTGACGAGTTTTGCCCGGTTTTCAGGCGTATCATTCATGGTCTCGCTCATGTAGACCTCGTATCCGTATCCGCGGATACGGCTCCGGAGAGCAGGGTGCATATGCTGGACGGCGTCAAGATTTCCTGCAGCAATCATCAGGAACCGGCAGGGAACCGGTTCGGTTCTGACCATGGCTCCGGATGAACGCTCGGACTGACCGGTGATCGGGAACTCGCCTTCCTGGAGAGCTGTAAGGAGACTCTGCTGGGATGAAAGTTCAAGGGTGTTCATTTCATCAATGAACAAAACCCCCTTGTGCGCACGGTGAATCGCTCCGGCCTCGACACGGTCGTGAGCCGGCGTCTCAAGACCTCCGGACTGGAACGGGTCGTGGCGAACGTCGCCGAGCAGTGCTCCGGCGTGGGATCCGGTCCCGTCCACGAACGGTGCAGTCGAGTCGGGTTTGTTGGAGACGATGAGTTTGGGAACCATCGCGGTTTCTTTCGGCATGCACGAACGAAATGCCATGAAGATAAAGGCCACGGCGACGATACCCATCAGAAGCTGGCCTGAAATCAGAGCAATCCCGAGAATACCAATGACCAGGATGAGAAGCATGGTGTTCTTCGAGGAAGCGCGTTTGCGTGCCTCTTCTTTGTGAGCTGCGACGATCTCTTTTCCTCTTCCAGCAGGAACCACCCGAATGATTGGATTATTGTTATCCTCGGGATTCGGATACGTCAGGATGTCCTGCATCTCCTCTTTTGGAAGAAGTTCGGACATTGCCTTAGCAAGCATCGACTTGCCGGTACCTGGGCTTCCGATCATCATGACGTGCCTGCGCTGAGTGGCGGCTTTTCTGATGACATCTACAGCATGTTCCTGACCGATGACCTGATCGATCAGGGACGGGGGGATAACGAGATCCGCCGTGGTGTCAAACCGAACGCCTCCGAAAAGGTCGGCATCATATTTGTCAGAGGCATATACCTCCTTCACAGGCGAAGTATCCCGCGCCGGGATTTCTGCTGTGACTTGCGCCGGATTTACATCCAAAACCGTCCCCATAACAGTTCCTTCAGTTTTTTGTTCCGGATTATTCTCATGTTCCATATTGTGTTCCATACCTCAATTAAAGATGCTAATATTTGTACTTGATTATGCTTTAAGTAGTTTCAGTAAGAGATAGTTGTTAGAGTCTTATCATGAAAGTAGTTTATACCGAAAAGAGCCAGGTTCTCGCGGCACGCACGGCGCAGAAGCTCGGCTGTCATCTATCTGAAGTAAAATACACTACATTCCCGGATGGTGAGCAGTCCATACGCATAATGGATGATGACGATCAGATGATAATTATTGCAAGCACGGTCGATCCGGAGTCGACTCTGCAGGCAATTCTCCTGCTCGATGCCTGCGAGGGAAAGGAGACGACGCTTGTTCTGCCATATATGGGATATGCACGGCAGGACAAGAAGTTCAATGACGGCGAACCGATCTCGGCACGGGCAATGGCACGGGCCCTCTCGACCGGCGCAGACAGAGTCTTTACCATCAATATCCATGATACCTCGATTCTCGAACATTTCCGCTGTCCTGCAAAGAATCTGACGATCGCACCGGAGATCGGGGCATACATTAATACGATGGCTCTGGAAAATCCGCTGATACTATCCCCCGATGAGGGTGCATGGGAGTTTGCCAAAGGCGTGGCGGCGGTTGGAAAATGGGACTGCGATCATCTGGATAAGACGCGGCTCTCGGGTTCGGAAGTTACGATGGCGCCAAAACATCTGGAAGCAAAAGGAAGAGATTGTATCATCGTGGATGATATCATAGCGACCGGCGGCTCGATGGCAAAGGCCGCAGGAATGCTGCTTGAACAGGGGGCAACCTCGGTCCGGGCCGCGGGCGTCCACGGCGTTTTTGCCTCAGGCGGATACATCAAACTAATGCAGGCCGGACTTGCCGACATCGCATCTTCGGATACGATCGAACGTGCCTCGAGCAGGATCACGGCATCCGGTGTCATCGCAGACGCCGTACGTAAATGAAATATATTCTGGATTCATCCTATTTTTTCGGCGATTATACGCTTGACGGAGAGCTTTTTACCACACCTGATGTGGTCGGCGAACTAAAAGATCTCGCATCAAAGATGAGGTTCGAGATCCTGACGGAGAAAGGGCTCGTGACAACCGAGCCGGAGGCAGAACACATATTTGAGGCAACGAACGCGGCACTCAAAAGCGGGGATGCCAGGGTCCTCTCCGACACGGATATCTCGGTTATCGCTCTCGGCTTGACACTGGACGGCACGGTGATTTCTGATGATTTCGCCGTACAGAATGTCTGCCGTCATCTGAAGATAGCGGCCAAGGGAATTCTTCAGAGAAATGCCAAAAAACGTGTGTGGAAAAAAATTTGTTCCGGGTGCGGAGCGGAGATCCCGGCAGACGAGGAGGATTGTCCGATCTGCGGCTCGGCTCCGATCCGGCGCGGGACGGAAAAAGGAAAACGAAGGTAACGAATATTTCAGACAAGCCTTCTTCTGATAAACCAGGCTACTTTTGCTGCAAGGTTGTGCAGTCCCTCGGTGTATTTCCGTCTCGAGTAATGGATCACATGATCAAGAATGCTGAGATTTCCTTTCTCGTCGATGACCGAAACTGCCCCGTGACCGCAGCATAATCTGAGACGCTTCCCTTTTTTCCTCAGTTCGGCATCCAGCTCGACTGCAAGTCTGGTCAGTTCGTTCCGCTCCTGTCGTCCAATTTCACTGTTGATATTGACGGAATTGATAAGGTAATCCGGGATCGAACCATAGGTTAACCGCCAGGGAGTAAGGGAGGAAAAGTTCAGGATGGCATCGCTCGTAAAGAGCAGACCTTGTGTTGGTTCATAGAAGAAAAGCTGACCGGCAAGATGACCGCAGAGACTCTGCCAGACCTCGAAGGTGAGTCCGGCAAACGTGACCGTATCAATGACCGGAAAGATCCCCCGCATCTTCTGCGGCTCGGTTTTTGAAAGGATGTACTCTTTCGGAAACGCCAGTTGGGAGAAGGTGTTTACTGTTGTTGTGTAGACATGTTCCAGCAGCTGGAGATTATTGGTGGATGCAAAGGAGCGGGAACCGTTCTCCAGAAGTTCTTTCGTGATCGGGTGAACGAACGGTGGAACCGGCAGTAATCCGGTCATTCCCACATGATCGGCATCTCCATGAGTACAGAGAACATGTTTAACATCGGAAAAGTCGCCGAGACCAAAATCAGCGAGTGTTTGTACCCAGTCAGCATAATTTACTCCGTATCCGGCATCGATAAGCAGTTTTCCTTCCTCTGTCTGGAAAAGGTGGATACATCCCCCGCCGGGCGGCTGCATTGACCAGAGAACACAGGTATCCGAGAGAACGATCTTCTGGTAATCAACATAGAAATTTTTCCCGGAATTTCCATAAAGGTACAGACCTATACTTTGCATGACCCAGAGAACCTGTTTTGGGTCTTTCCCCATTGAAACAAGTTCCTGTACGGCCGCATCTGCATCAAGGTAGAACTGCTTTTTTTCAGCATCGTTGAACGTGGTGAGATATGGCATGACTTTCTTCTGAAATGATTCAGTCACATATTTTGCCGACATATCCAGATGAAAGATTGGACTTTTCACTTTTAGTAGGTTTCCCATATTTTCTGCCGGAAGGAGCTGCTTTTCAGCAGAAGTTTCACAAAAGCATATATGCGGGAAAAGCGATTACTTTTCATATGTCTTCATTAGAAGAACTCATGGCAAAAGCAAAAGACCTTCACGCCGAAGGCCACTCATCCGGCCAGATCGCTGATGAACTCAGCCTCTCGGTCGATACGGTCACCTGGCTTCTGACACAGGGAAAAGCCGGGATCGCGGCACCGAAAGATGTACATATCGACTGGACGAACGTCAGTTCCAACACCACACTCCTTGGCGGAATATCATCCATGATGCTGACCCATTTTGAGGCAGCAAACGAAGAGGAGGAAGGGGTCGACACCGTTATCGGCATATCCGTATCCGGCGTACCTCTCGCAACGATGATCGCCGCAGAGGACGGACTCAATCTCGCCATATATCATCCCTCAAAACACAATCCGGATGGTAAAATCGGATCGATATCCGGAAACTTCAGCAAGGTCTCCCAAAAACGGTGTTTAATTGTGGATGACTGCATCACAACCGGCAACACTCTTACAGAGATAGTGAATTACCTGCGCCGCCACAAAGCCACACCGGTCGGCATCTGTGTAATCTTTGATAAGCGCGGTGTCAAGGAAATAGAGGGCGTTCCGGTCTACTCGCTCTTTGTAATTAAACGTATCGACTGAACAGCCAATAACCAATACAACATATATATATAGAAGTCCAATCCACTTTTTTAACATATTAGTACAGGAGAATAACGATTATGGCAAACAACTCAGGTCAGCAGGTCGTCATTTTACGTAATAACGTAGAACGCGTTCCGGGACAGGAAGCACTTCGCTCCAATATCATGGCAGCAAAGGTCCTTGGCAACACAGTGAGAACAACGCTTGGTCCACGCGGTATGGACAAGATGATGGTTACTCAGGGTAGTGACGATATCGTCATCACTAACGACGGAGCAACAATCCTTCACCAGATCCATGTTGAGCACCCGGGCGCAAAACTTGTCGTCGAGGTTGCTGAAACCCAGGACAATGAATGCGGTGACGGCACTACGACTGCAGTCGTCTTGGTCGGTTCTTTTATGGAGCAGGCAGAACATCTGATCGACAGCGGTGTCCACCCGTCTGTGATCGCAAAGGGATACAACCTTGGTATGCTCAAGGCGCTTGAACTCCTCGAAAAACTTTCGATCGACGTCACGCCTAAAGACAAAAACATGCTGAAACAGATTGCTAAAACGGCGATGACTGGAAAATCCATCGAAAGCATCATGGAACAGGCATGCAATGTGGTCGTTGAGGCAGTTTCCGGAGTCGCAGAGACCACCGGAAAAAAGACGCTGGTCAACGAAGATGATATCCTTGTCAAGACAAAACGCAGCGACACAATGAGTGCTGAACTCATTAAAGGCGTTCTGATCGATAAAACCAGACTTGACTCGCTGATGCCGAAAAAGATTAAAGGCGTCAAAGCAGCATTCATTGCCGGCCCGCTCGAGATCACCAAGACTCAGACCAAATCCAAGATCAAGATCACCTCAGCAGAACAGCTCTCGGCATTCTCCTCTGCAGAACGTGCGACCCTCAAAGCAATGGCCGACAAATTCGCCGCAACCGGCGTAAATGTCGTTCTGTGCCAGAAAGGCATCGCCGACCCGGTACAGTATTACCTTGGCGAACACGGTATCTATGCACTTGAATTCGTCCCGGAAAAAGATCTGAAATACGCGGCAAAAGCACTCGGCGGCCAGGTCATCAATAAACCTGAAGACCTCTCACCCGAAGTAATTGGAACTGCAGGCAAACTTGAGATGCTCGATGATCTCGAGATGACGAAACTCTCCGAGTGTAAAAACGCCAAGGCAGTGACCATTCTTCTCCGCGGATCATCCCAGCACCTTGTCGATGAACTCGAACGTGCGATCGAGGATGCAAAACGTGTCGTGCAGGACGTCATTGAAGATGGTTCCTACACCATCGGCGGCGGCTCCGTTGAGACCGAACTGTCCCTCAGACTCAGAGAATATGCAGCAACCGAAGGCGGCCGTGTCCAGCTCGCCATCGAAGGCTACGCAAAGGCATTCGAGATCGTCCCAAAGACATTAGCCGAAAACTCCGGCTTCGACACCGTTGACAAAGTCATCGATCTTCGTCAGGCACACGCGATGGGTCAGAAGTATGCAGGCCTTGACGTGTTTACCGGCACCGTTGTCGACATGAAGGAACTGGGCGTTGTTGAACCGAAGAGAGTCAAACGTCAGGCAATTCAGAGTGCCTCCGAGACTGCCATGCTTCTCATCCGCGTTGATGACATGATGATCTCCAAAGGCGCCGGCCAGACGTAAATCCGGCAACCAATCCCATATATTTTTTACATTCAAAGACGTATGCTTGCTACGCGCATACAATAACGTATCGTATAGATGCCTGCCGAGGTAGTCTAGTCCGGAAGGGCGGTGGCCTCGAAAGCCACTGGTGGCGACACCTCGGGAGTTCAAATCTCCCCCTCGGCGTTCTTTATTTTCTCTTTCAGCTCATTTTATCAAATATTTCAACTTAAGGAAGGCAGTTTCCCGGCGGATTAACTAGGTTAATAATATTTGCAAAATCAGCCTTTTTCAAAATAAAATTCATAAAATCAACCAGAAAAAAATATATCTAGAAACTTCACATTTTCAAATATACTACGTTTAACGGGGTAAACCAGATATTAGGAGGTAAAGATGGACTCATACGCGATCCAGAAAAACAGCGAAACAAGCTTTACTGTCATCATCACGAGTCCGCATAGTCTCACATAGAGACCACTTGATTCGGATGGAATCAGTATCGTGGAGAATGACTGTACTATCAATGAGAACGGACGAAACTACATATGGACCGTTGAAGTGGAAAAGCCCAGGACGTATGAATTTAAGATACTGCATCAGAGTGGTGACGGCGTGTATAAGAAACTCGTTATCCCTCTGATTTCAGCCACTTAACCCTATTTTTGGATAATTTGATCAAAACTGTAAACGCGATCCTTTAAAGTATTTCTTCAGTCATACAGATAGGTATGTCTGTCGTAGAATCCGGTGATACGCTGCAGCTCCACTTCGTCAGCAAACGTCCGGACGGAGAGATATTCGAGAATACCCGCACACAGGAGCCGGTAACCGTTATTATCGGAAATAAACAGATAAACCCGGCTTTTGAGGAGGCACTGATCGGAAAAACAGAAGGGGACACGGTGACCGTCGTTCTGCCTCCGGAAAAAGCATACGGGAAATATCTGAAGCGTCTGGTCCTCCCGATAAAACGAAAAAAAACTCAAGCTCGAACATGCACCAAATCCCGGCGATATCATCACGGTAGAAGTATTCGACCGGCCGTGCAGGGTCACCGTTGTTGACGTGACGGACACGAAGATCACCGTGGATGCAAACCACCCTCTTGCCGGGGAGACCCTGACATACGAAATCACGATAGTTAAGATCATAAAACATGACTGAACTCAACAGGATTTACGACATGGACTGTGTCAATGGCATGAGTACATTACCATCGGGGATGATCGATGTGATCGTGACCTCACCCCCGTACAACATTGGGAAAGCCTATACGACCTATGACGACACGATCCCGCGTAATACCTATCTGAAATGGATGGGGACGGTGGCCGAAGAGTCATACCGCGTTCTTTCGGACCAGGGTTCGTTCTATCTGAATATCGGCGGAAGTCTGAAAGATCCTTGGATCCCAATCGATGTGGCGCAGGCGTTTCGGGAGCAGGGATTCGTTCTTCAGAATATGATCCACTGGATCAAATCCATCGCACTTCCAAATGAAGGAGTGGCAGCCGGACATTACAAGCCGATAAACAGTAAAAGGTATCATAACGACTGTCATGAATTCATCTTTCACTTCACGAAAAATGGAACCGTGCAAATCGACAGGCTCGCAACCGGCGTGCCGTATCAGGATAAGAGCAATGTGAACCGCTGGGGAGTGGAAAAACGCGATCTCAGAGACCGGGGAAACACCTGGTTTATCCCGTATGAAACAATCCGGGAACGTCGGCCGCATCCGGCAACATTTCCCATACAGCTTCCCGTGATGTGCATAAAAGATCACGGATTGGATAAATGCCGTGTGGTGATGGATCCTTTTATGGGGATTGGAAATACGGCGATTGCCGCGATCCGCCTTGGCGTCCCTTTTATTGGTTTCGAGATCGATGAAAGCTACAGAAAAATCGCCAACGAAAGAGTATCAACAGAGATGCGCGGGCAGGACAAAAAATCGGGATGATATAATCTGAGAAGGCATCCCCCATCAACACCTCACGATTTATGGGAGGGGGAGAACACACCAGGGGCACACTCTGCAAAATATGGGGTTGCTTGGGGCTGCATATTGCCGTATGCAGCCGATTCATCTGTTTGGGTAATTTGTTGGATCCTCTCGACTCCTCCGACATCTTCGATTACCCGTACAGTTTCCAAGGGAACGTATGACCTCCAGCCACCCCCTGCCCTTACGGCAGAACACCATTCTTCACTTGAAAGCACTTTGTGAGGACAAAGTCCCGACGGACATACGACATGTCGGCCTGCTTCCAGAAACAGCTGAGAGATCAGCGGATTGGAGGTATAAATCTGAGTTACCGGAGGACACATCGATATCACATGCGAAACCCATAATGAATTCCGCTTAACATCCTCAAGCGTGATGGTGTATATCGGTATATCAAGATTTGTCAGGTCTCTCGCGATCATTAAAATCCGCTCTCCTGCCGTAAACGGATGACGAACGGTATGACTCATCTGGGCACTGCCGATTCCTATGACCAGCTCATCAACCTCCTCTGCGATTTTTTGAATGAAAGCTTTATGCCCGTTATGATACGGCTGAAACCTCCCCACATAAAGTCCGCGTATCATGCACCAATTACCAGAGGACTCTCCAGACTTTCCAGAAGACTCAACACGGACAGTGCAGCAAGATAGCTGGTTGCCGGATTCTCCGGAGCCGGAAGATTGCATATTCGAATATATGCATCGCCGAACTCTCCCTCGAAAAAAATCTCATGCATATTCTGTTCCGCTTTCGGATCAACCCAAAGCTCGACATCGGCCTCTCTTCCGCATGCAAGCGAGAGAGATGGCAACATTCGTATTTTTCGGATATAATGCTACACAGTCACGGGCTTTTCCGGAGAAAAGACATTGGGAGATGTGTGCATCGGAATGCAACGAACGGGGCGGCTTTGTCGTTTTCAAAAAAAGCTTATCAACCCAGGATATTTTCCCGACACGGACATTATCCAGACCCATAATGGCTACGGATGGAATATGGATCCTGCGATGAAGGTGTTTTGCGGTAGCCAGCAGCTCTTCTCGAAACGCGTCATTTGCAAGAGCTCCTAAGCTGAGAAGAATGAGATCACGGCCGGCAAACAAAACTTTCTCTGCAAGGTCTTTTACGGCATCGATCGAAGCAACTTCCACAACGATATCAAGCGGCTCCTGCAGAAAAACGTCAATATCTGAAAACTGTTTCGCCCCGTATTTGTCAGAAAACGCAGCGACACGCTCGGGAAGAGAATCATAGGCGGCAACGATTTCGAATGAGGTTTGCCGCTCGGCTAAAATTGATCCGACATTGCCGCAGCCGATAACCCCAACTTTCATTGGACATGAGTATATAGGAGTCATAATTTATCACCGATGAATTATAAAAGAAAAAAATGAGCAGATTTTTTTTTGAATCGCTCATTTTAGCTCTTCCCTGACGGAAAGAGAGGTTTTACCTAAGAGAAATTTGACAGACACATTCAGTCTTGAGATATTATTTGAAGTAGACCCCTACGTCTTTAAGACCATTGTTCATTGCAAGGGTAATTACAAGCGGCGTAATACTTTCAATTACCCCTGATACTGCCAGTGGTCCCGCATCAAGCGGCTTGAGTTTCGAGACGCTGGAAACCAGGTCCATGACGACCTTCTTTGCTTCCTTGTCATCTCCGCACACACAAACGCTGTAGTCGAGCTCTTCGTCAAGTTCCATCCACTTCCCTGATGCAACATTGTTGAACCCTGTACAGAGTTTTGCCGACTCCGGCAGCATCTTCTTCACTGCAAGGGCTGCTGATCCTTCCGCCGGGCGATCCGGCAGGAAGTACTTTTCTTTCGGGAACCGAAGCATCGGGTTGATGAGTGAAACAACGATCTTGTTTTCAAACGCCTCCTTGCCGACTGCATCAATGGTCGACTCGATTTTGTCGAACGGGACTGAAAGAATTATGATATCAGCATCACAAACACTTGCATTCGTCCCGCCATTGCAGACACATCCGGTACAACAGCGGTCGTTAAGGCAGCAGGTAACTCCGTCTGCAGCAACGATCGCTTTTGACGGGTCACGGGATCCAATTGCCACATCGAATTTTCCACCGATACAAATTCGACGTGCGAGACCTTCGCCGATATTCCCTGTCCCTCCTATTATTCCAACTTTCATGATATCATTTCCTGGTTTACGGGTGTTTTAATGAGGATAGTTACTAAAAAAATATGAATGAGAATATCTATCAACCCATTTTTTAACGCGAATCATGATTTAAGGAAGATTGGCTACATCCATACCCCCTGACCCCCCCAAAAAAAGAAGAATACCCATTATTCCTTGACGTTTTTTTTTTAATTTACACTCTGTTTTGAATCGTTTTCACCTGATAGATATTATAACAAAATGCAGCCAGCATATTTTTCACTCGTACTCTTTGCAGCGTTGTTACCTTCACCAACCCTGCATGAAAAACATGAGAATATCTATCAACCCATTTTTTAACGCGAATCATGATTTAAGGAAGATTGGCTACATCCATACCCCCTGACCCCCCCAAAAAAAGAAGAATACCCATTATTCCTTGACGTTTTTTTTAATTTACACTCTGTTTTGAATCGTTTTCACCTGATAGATATTATAACAAAATGCAGCCAGCATATTTTTCACTCGTACTCTTTGCAGCGTTGTTACCTTCACCAACCCTGCATGAAAAACATTTTTGATCACTGCATAGTGTCTCTCGCCCTTTGATCTCTTCCTACTTATTCGCAGATTTCTCAGTTTATCTCGTATGCCAATGGGATGCCCTCTCGCTCCCCTTTTCATTGTGGCACTATATCCCTTGCATTTTGCTCCCTGATATCCCCGATCCCGATAGACCACTTCCCCTTTTTCTGAGAGGTCCACCTGACTATCATGAACATTTGCCGTGGTGGTTTCAATGCGTCGAATAAGATCGTGCGTCGTATCCATGATGGTATGAAGTTTATATCCATAGTGTATTTTGCCGTTCTTGGACATGATTTTTCCATCTTTATCCCGTCGTGTTTTTGCCTGATCTCCTCGCGGCGTGTCTTTCTTACAATGACCGGGTTCAGCATACACAAACGTTGCATCCTGAATCATACCTTGTTCAATTTTCAGACCTTTCAGGTCAAGTTGTCTCTGAAACTCCTGCCAGACCACTGTATCAACGCC
>NIZU01000058.1 GCA_003315675.1 Methanocorpusculum sp. MCE | reverse complement strand
GGCGTTGATACAGTGGTCTGGCAGGAGTTTCAGAGACAACTTGACCTGAAAGGTCTGAAAATTGAACAAGGTATGATTCAGGATGCAACGTTTGTGTATGCTGAACCCGGTAATTGTAAGAAAGACACGCCGCGAGGAGATCAGGCAAAAACACGACGGGATAAAGATGGAAAAATCATGTCCAAGAACGGCAAAATACACTATGGCTATAAACTTCATACCATCATGGATACGACGCACGATCTTATTCGACGCATTGAAACCACCACGGCAAATGTTCATGATAGTCAGGTGGACCTCTCAGAAAAAGGGGAAGTGGTCTATCGGGATCGGGGATATCAGGGAGCAAAATGCAAGGGATATAGTGCCACAATGAAAAGGGGAGCGAGAGGGCATCCCATTGGCATACGAGATAAACTGAGAAATCTGCGAATAAGTAGGAAGAGATCAAAGGGCGAGAGACCCTATGCAGTGATCAAAAATGTTTTTCATGCAGGGTTGGTGAAGGTAACAACGCTGCAAAGAGTACGAGTGAAAAATATGCTGGCTGCATTTTGTTATAATATCTATCAGGTGAAAACGATTCAAAACAGAGTGTAAATAAAAAAAAAACGTCAAGGAATAATGGGTATTCTTCTTTTTTTGGGTGGGTGAAGGGGTGGGGATGTAGCCAATCTTCCATAAATCATGATTCGCGTTAAAAAATGGGTTGATAGATATTCTCGATTTTTTTACATTGACTGGGATGCCTTTTCTTTGGCTTCCCGGCATTTATTGATCAGCTCGCGGTTATTTCCATTCGCAAACGAGAGCGCCTTGTCGAAAGACTCGATCGAATCCGCGTATTTTCCAAGAAGCATCTGTCCGTATCCTTTGTTGTACCAGGCATCCGCGTCGTTTGGAAGAGCGATCAACACCCGGCGGAAACAGTCATACGCTTCCTCATGTCTTCCAAGGATGCTGAGCGCCATCCCTTTGTTGTTCATGGCGCCGGTCATCGACCGTTCGTATTTCAGCGCCTTGTCGTAGTAAAAGAGCGACTCTTCATGTCTCCCAAGAGAAGACAGAGCATTGCCGCAGTTGAAGTAACTGACCGAATGGCCCGGAGCGATCGTGAAAGCCGCTTTATAGCAGGTGACCGCATCTTCGAGTTTGCCGCAGTCGTACAGCATCGTGGCACGGTTGAACCAGTGTTCCGGACCGCGGGGTTCCAGATCGCAGACATGTGCCATGACCTTGTCGGCCTCGCTGAATTTTTTCGCGATCGACAGCATCCGTGCATGGCTGGTAAGGAAAACTACGTCATCAGGGGCAAGAGAGAGAGCCTTTTTTAAACATTCATCCGCCTCGTCATACCGGTGGAATGTTGCCAGAGCATCTCCTTTATTGTGATAATAGACTGCCGAGTCCGGGCGGAGTTCGATCGCCCGGTCGTAACAGGGTATCGAAGCCTTCTCTTCATTGACCAGAGCAAGGATGCGGCCCTTCTCATGCCAGGCGAGCGGGTTCTCCTTATCGCAGGTAATCGCTTTATCGAGACAGTGAAGAGCATCGGTATATCGTTCAAGCCGGATATATGACTCGGCCTGAGAGAACCACATCGCAGAGTCGGCTTCTTTTGAGGCTTCTTTTGATGCGGCATTCTCCTGTTTTTTGAACCTATCGAACAATCCCATGTACTGATAAATCAGTATGCGTTGAAAGATGATGAACGATTCGAAAAACATAAGGAAGAAAAAAATCCGCGGTACCGTAAAATGCTTATAACAAACCCTCTAAAGTGTTAGTCAATGATACCCTCCTCTCTATCCGAGTTCATCACGTATCTCCGCAGCCTTGGACTTTTTAAACGTCTGTTTTCCTGGAAACAGGTGATAAGCCGGGCCGAAAACGCATATGCACAATATCTCTCAGAGACGGAGGAGGCGAACCGGAGATATCAGGAACTTGAACAGCGGTTCGGCCGGATTTCCGGTGAACTGCAAAGAGAGCTGCAGAGAACCTCATCTCTTGAAGGGCTGCGGGATGCCGAACGGAAAGCCTCGGAGAATCTCCGGGACCGATTCGAGATCACGGCACGGGAACTGGAAACCGCACGGGGAAAACTGTTCGGCATAGAGAGGATGCGTGAGGAGCAGAGCATCGCCGAGCTTGAGCGCAGAAAGGAGGAGACGGAACGATACCAGCGGCTTGAAACAAAGAGTCTGCTGCTCGCTGAAGAACTCACAGCCGCGAAAGGGAAGATAGCCGCTCTTGAGGGAGCACGCGAGGAGCAGAATTACGCCGAAGCCGAGCGCAGAAAAGAAGAGCGGGAAAGATATCTGAATCTCGAGACGGCATTCAACGAACTCACGGAAAACCTGACCTGGGCAAAAGGACAGATCGCAGCTCTCGAAAGTTTGAGGGACGAGCAGCTTTCGGCCGAAGCCGCACGAAGAAAAGAGGAGGCGGAAAAGTATCTGGAGCTGAAGGAAAACCAGGATACGGTAACCCAGGATCTCATCGCTGCAAAAGAACAGATCTCAGCATATGAAAGTGTCAGAGAGGAGCAGACGGCAGAGTACAGCCGCAAGATCGAACGGATCAACACGCTGTACGATCAGCTGAAATCCGACCGCGAAACCCTGGCAAATGAGCAGATGGACTGTCTGGTCAGAAAACAGGAGGAGCTTGCCGTCTCATGGCAGAAGCATGAAAGCGAGGTTGCAGAAAGTATTCGAACCATCTGCAGAAAGCATGATTTCGTGTGGTGCGAGAAGTGCGAGTATCCTCACCCGGGTACGCCAGACAATGTTGTTTTGATTGGCAAGATGTACACCATCTTCGATGCGAAGAGTCCGAAAAATCCCGAAGAGCTCGAGAACTTCCCGACGTATCTGAAAACTCAGGCTGAGGCGATGAAAAAATACTGCAAATACGACGACGTCAGGATGGAAGTGTTCCTCGTCGTCCCGTCAAGCACGCTCGAGGTTCTCACGACCTATCATTACGATCTCGCAGAGTATGTGGTCTACATCATCACCCCCGAGGCACTGACGCCGATCCTCCAGATTTTAAGGCAGATCGAGAACTACGAGTTCACCGACACGATGAGCCCCGAAGATCAGGACAAACTCTGCAGATTTATCGGCAAACTCTCGCATGCAACCAAGCGAAAGATCCAGATCGACACCTACTTCTCCCGGGAACTTATCGACGCGCTGAGGGGGATCGATGCCATTCCCGAGGATTTCGCCGCCGAGATCGGAAAATACGAACAGAAGGCGAAACTCAACCCACCGATGGAAAAGCGGGTCAAGATTATCGAGATCGAAGACGTGGAAAACGAAGTCAAAAGAATGGAAACCGAGATCGCCGTGAGAACGGCGGTCGAGTGATTATTTTTTTCCTTCCGCGGTCATCAAAGCATTTTTTATGATTCCCGCAAGGATCGGATTACTGGTATTTGCCGCCTCTTTCAGCGCCTGAATCACCGGCTCGCCGCCGATATTTCCAAGTGAAGCTGCAGCTGCGGCACGAATTCCGGGTTTTGGATCGGCAAGACAGCAAATTAAAGCGGGGACCACATCAGGCCTTTTGGAGTTGCCGAGAGCGGACGCGGCGGCACGGCGGACGCCCGGGACCGGATCCGAGAGCAGCGGGAGAAGCGGATCCTCAAGATGGAGTTTTTGTTTCCGAACTGACTCGGCCGCTGCCGATCTCACCGAGGGGTCAAGGTCACCGCATAATCGGGTGAGAACCGGAATCTCCGCGGTCACCGAGGCAAGCGCCCGCCGGACGTACGGCGAAGAGTCGTCGGTGAGCGATCCCGGAGTCAGGGCATCCAGAACATACACGGCCGCAGCACGGATATCCTCGCGTTCGTCGGTCAGAACGTTCAAAACGACCGAAAGCTCATCCTGGGTCAGCTGCCGGCCCCGGAGACCGGAGAGGGCCGCAAGCCGGATCGCGGGGAGATCCGATAACGCAGAGATGAGCGTTGGAACAACCATTTGATCATGATAGATCCCAAGAGACATCACGGCAATCTCCCTGATATCCGGCTCGGATAACGAGGCTGCAGAGATCAGCGCGGGGATCGCGGCCGGAGCCCTGAACTGTCCAAGAGCCTGAACCGAAGCATACTGAGTTGCCAGATCCTGAGAATAAACGCCGGTTACAAGCGTGTCGACCGCCGCCTGGCCTCCGTCGATAAAGAGCATAAGCGCGGCTTCGCGGACCCCGAGATCCTCGGAGGAGAGATACGAAAGATACTGCGCGTAATCCAGATCGGCAGAATAATTCCGCAGAGCCCAGAGCATTACGCGCTGGGTGAGAAAATCATTCTCGTTGAGGGCGCACAAAATATGAGAGAGTGAAACAGGATCCTTCAGGGAACAGATTTTATTCGCTGCATCCTCCTGCCTTGCGCTGTCATCACTCCTGACAGCAGCGACTAACTCATCGAAGGCAGATCTATTCATAGAAACTCAGTTCTTAATATCGGTTACTTTGATGATATGCCAGCCAAACTGGGTTTTGACCGGACCCACGACATCGCCTGCATTTGCTTTGAAACAGGCTTCTTCGAAAGGTTTCACCATCTGACCTTTACCGAAATAGCCGAGGTCTCCGCCGGCGTTGCCTGACGGGCACTGCGAATACATTTTGGCGAGTTTTGCAAAATCATCGCCTGCGTTGATCTTCTGCATTATCTGTTTAGCTTCAGATTCAGTCTTAACTAAGATGTGGGATGCTTTTACCCGTACCATACTTCTATCATATCGTATTCACTGCCAATAAGCTCTATGGTTTTTTCACGGCATCCAGACATGATCGAGGATGGCTGCAGATGCCTCCACGCCGCCGTCGAAATACGCGGCCCCCATCAATGCTTCGAAGCATTCGGCGGAAACACGGCCGCTCGTCCAGATCTGCATGCGGAGTTCGCCATTCCCCCATCGCATATATGCGGGAAGGCCGATGTCTTCTGTGAGCCTTCGGACAACGGTCATGTTCACGAGCTCGATTTTTTTCCGGGTGATCTCGCCTTTGTCGAATTCGCCCTCCTCGATGAGCTTACGGATCACGATCAGATCGAGGACCGCATCTCCGAGCACGGCCAGCGAATCCATCGTCTCGCTCATGGAGAGTTCATTTTCACGGGCATAGGCCGTGCGTGTCAGGGCGTGGAGAAGAAGCTCTTCGTTGGCAAACGTGTAGCCGATCTTTGCATACAGATCTGCGTACTTCATGCGGTCCTCCCGTACTGATTGATGAGCTGGATCAGGTGAGTGAATCCTTCCATCTCCATCGTCAGAACACCGGTTAGTTCCATACCCATACTGGTTTCGCCGTCGGCTGACAGGGTCTCGGGACCCCGGATCACCCGTTTGTCAAGCACCGATTCGGCCTCGGGGTCGTGAACGAATGCACGCCCCGGAATGATAACGGTTTCTTCAAGCGTCAAGTGGTCGAGTTTTTTCAGATCATCGATCGTGATAAGACAGGATATCTCCTTGTCGACAGGAACAACCATCCCTTCCGGCGCCCCGCACGCACCAAGGATATCCGCGATATAGGGGGCTCCGATGCTCCCGGTGACGACAGATACCCGACCGGTGACTTTGGGAAGATGGGCGAGAAGATCTGGCTCGTTTCGGATCGCAAACGGCGAGTCAAACGCAGGATCGTAAAGGGGCGTTGCCGACAGACGAAGGTTCGGGAATCTGGCCGCTGCTTCGCTGACCAGCTCCCGGAACTCTTCCACCGTATGGACCCGCTGGTTTTCGATGACGGGAGCATTATCCAGAATGAGTCCCTGGTTTTCCCGGTTGGCAAATCTCATCAGAATTACGCCTTTGACGCCGATTTTTTCGAGCCATGCAAGAGTGGTCCAGAGAACTTCCCCGTCGTTTACGTCGGGAAGAATCACGAGAGCGGCATACACATCGATTTTTGCGGCAAGCCGTTCGATCACGTCGAGCGATGCCTGGGGTGTCGGGTCGTGCATGTATTTTTCCCGAAGGGCAGGGTCGGATGCAAAAATCGTGAAGGAAATCTCCTTCATATTATTTTCGATCATGAAGTCGGCGATACCGGCGTCGTCGAATCCTTTTCCGCTGGTGTATCCGATATGAAGAGGGACGTTGAGGGAGCCGAGGATCTCGATCAGCGAGGTGAACTCGGGGTAGCAGCTCGGGTCGCCCCCGCCGGAGATCGTGATCTTTGTTATATCTCCCGTGACCATCTGCAGATCGGCAAGGAAATGATCGGCAACGTCTTTGAGCGAGTAAAAGCCGGAGTACGCTTCTTTTACGCCTTTGGCGCAGTAATCGCATCCTTTTTTGAACGGCATGCAGTATCTGCAGCCGAACGGGGGTACATCTTTTGCGTGCTTGAAGTAGCAATAAGAGCAAAAACCACGGCAGTCTTTGCCGGGTTTTCCTCCTATATCGATTGTAAGATGTACCATGTTCTCTATCTATATTGGCGTCACGGAATATGAAACCAATCAGTTGCAGGCTCTTTCTTGTTACTTTCTTCGAAGAATGATTGCGATGAAGTTCATATACTTCCCGCCGCCGGCTTCCATGGTTTTGCGGTCGCCTTTGGCATATTCGTTATCGGTGGCGAGCCAGTCGTTCCAGGCCTCTTCATTGCTTTCCATCTCACGGATCGAAAGGATCTCGACGCCGTCAGCGGCACGGATGATGTCTTCCCAGTACGCGGCGTCGTGAATATACTCGAGTTGCTCGGGAGTCCATGAGAGCAGGAGTTCGGGAGGGAGATCGTCGTGAAGGTCTTTTTTCATTCCCGGGACGGCGATGTAGATGTATCCGCCGTGTTTGACGAACGGGAGGAGATGCTCTCCGAGATATGCTTTGTCTCTGCCGAAGTATTTGTATGCGTCAATGCAGACAACGGCATCGAAGAATTCGTGGGCGAAGGGAAGGGCGGTCGCGTCCGCATGGATGGGGAAGATGTTTTCGGCAGAAAGGCCCATCTGTTCGAAAAACCGCATGTTCTCCGATGGATCGCTCCAGAGGTCGGCGGCAAACACGCGGAATCCGTACTCTTTTGCGAGAAACACGGAGGTGATCCCCTGGCCGCTGCCAAGATCCATGACGGCGGCTCCGGGCCGGATGGTGTGGCCCTGCAGAAGTTCTTCGGTTAATTTGAGGGGGTTAGGCCCCATGATCTTTTCATTCACTATCTTTGGATCGTAGGTAGTGCTTTTGATATATTTCATTTTTTATGTACCTGTCATATGCGTAAAACTATACAGGTTTAGAGCTCACGCTCGGTAAAACCACCAGTGAATACTGAAGATGTATGCGAGGTTCAGATCTTCAGGACCGATTCTGCATTCATCTTCATCGACACGGTCTCCAATTCACCACGGTATGTTATTGTCATCTTATTCACCTATGGGAAATATATTCGCCGTTATATTATATGAGGAATTTGGCGGGTGTATTTTTCGGCAGTGTGTCGATCTGGAAAAAGGGAAACTGGATCATTGGGGTGATAAATCCGACTGATATTTCTGCATCTCATGTTTTTCACCAGCCGTCATCACACGAAATTGATTGTATAATCTATTCTCTGTAAAATTGAAGCTGTCCAAATTCCTCGGAGTAACTGTAAAAAAGGTAAAAAACCTCTCTTTACAGAAAATTAACTGCATTATCTCTCACAACATCCTGCCGCACAACAGAAAATTAGAGAATTTCTAACAACCTTTTTTTTGACAGAAAGTACTTTCTTTTCGTACGTTGAGTAGTATGTATGGGGACTTTCAGCAGCTTTGGTCTCAACCAGGCATATCACGAACGTTATGAAAAACTTGGCGACCGTCTCTCCGACGTTGGTAAAACACTTGATTGGGATGTGTTTCGCCCTCTTCTTGAATCCATGTATGCAAATAAATCCGGCAAGGGCGGTCATCCCAATGTCGATGTCATACTTATGTTCAAGATTCAGCTTCTGGAAGTCTGGTATAATCTGTCTGATCTCGCTGTTGAACGTGAAATTTATGATCGTCTTTCTTTTTGGCATGGTAAGTGAGGGCGTTAGCCCGAAACGGTGAGCAAGATTCGATCTTGCGAACTCTTGGCTGTCCTGACAAAATACCCGACAATTCAACGATCTGGTTATTTCGGGAGCGCATGTCCGAATCAGGCGTTGATACAGTGGTCTGGCAGGAGTTTCAGAGACAACTTGACCTGAAAGGTCTGAAAATTGAACAAGGTATGATTCAGGATGCAACGTTTGTGTATGCTGAACCCGGTCATTGTAAGAAAGACACGCCGCGAGGAGATCAGGCAAAAACACGACGGGATAAAGATGGAAAAATCATGTCCAAGAACGGCAAAATGCACTATGGCTATAAACTTCATACCATCATGGATACGACGCACGATCTTATTCGACGCATTGAAACCACCACGGCAAATGTTCATGATAGTCAGGTGGACCTCTCAGAAAAAGGAGAAGTGGTCTATCGGGATCGGGGATATCAGGGAGCAAAATGCAAGGGATATAGTGCCACAATGAAAAGGGGAGCGAGAGGGCATCCCATTGGCATACGAGATAAACTGAGAAATCTGCGAATAAGTAGGAAGAGATCAAAGGGCGAGAGACCCTATGTAGTGATCAAAAATATCTTTCATGCAGGGTTGGTAAAGGTAACAACGCTGCAAAGAGTACGAGTGAAAAATATGCTGGCTGCATTTTGTTATAATATCTATCAGGTGAAAACGATTCAAAACAGAGTGTAAATTTAAAAAAAAAACGTCAAGGAATAATGGGTATTCTTCTTTTTTTGGGGGGGGTGAGGGGGTATGGATGTAGCCAATCTCCTATACATGACATCCCAGGAAAACATGGAAAAACGCCTCGAAGAACTCGAACGCGACTATGCCGACCTCATGGAACGGGTCCGCGACCTCGAACTCCA
>NIZU01000057.1 GCA_003315675.1 Methanocorpusculum sp. MCE | reverse complement strand
ACGCAACAAAAGAGAAAACTAGTCCCTGTCAGGCGTCAATTTAAATTGACCAAAATGAAAACTAACCGCTTCACAGAGACACTCAATATTACACCCACTCCCCACATATCTTTTCCGATTGGCCCGCTCCTCCTCAGCGAAAAAATGTTCACCTCCCTTGACCTTGTCTCCCTCTTCTCCCCGCTGAAAAAGAAAGGAATCGACATCTCCACCCTGATCAAAGCCCTCGCCGCCTACAAACTCAGCGACAACTTCAGCATCAAAAGAGCTCATTCCTGGCTCATGCAGCCGGAAACCAGAGAATACTATAATCTCCCTTCGTTCACGGGAAAAACGCTGTATCGTCTTCTGGAAATGCTCGGGCAAAACAGTGCATTCATCATCTCCGGACTCCAGGAGAGAATATTTTCCCGCTGTCAGTTCGAGCACACCGACGTAAATCTCGACTGGACAAGTCTTGTTCTTCACGGCAGTGCTTCACCTTTGGGGAAATACGGCTACAGTCGTGATCATCGACCAGATAAACTGCAGATAACTCTTGGGATCACCGAACTTGCTCACCCGATCAATGTACCGATCGGCGTAACGGTGAAAGCTGGAAATGTGAATGACGTTACCCATTTCCGGTCAACCTTCCTCCAATCCCAGAAAAAACTCACCGAAGGTTCCATGGTTATCTTCGATAAAGGAGCCGGATCAAAACAAAATCTGGAGCTCGTGGAGGTGTGCGGTCATGACTATTTGACCGCAAAGAAACTGAACACCAGTGACGATAAGATCATCAAAACGTTTTGGCAGAGGAAGCCTGTTCAGCTCAATCTTGATGAGCAAACGGAAAAACGGGGTATATATGGTATCAAAATCGTGAAACCTGGCAGTGTAACCTATTTCTATTTCTCGCAGGGGCTCGAGGCGCAGAATCTGGATGCTTTGTCACGGAAAGTGTACCGGCAGTTCATGGAGGCGGAGGTGATTCAGGAGTGTATTTCCCGAAACAAAAAGCTGCCGAAGAAGATTGGGATCTCAAATCCGCTGGTGAAGATTACCTATTCCGTTCAGACAAAGCTCCTGCAGATGTCGGAAGAGGAGGCGCTTGCGTTTCTCCGGGAGAAGCTGAATACTGGAAGAGGGGGATTTTTCGCCCTAACTTCAAGCAGGAATTTGACACTTGCAGAAGCGCTTGAACGCTACCGAAAAAAGGATTCGATTGAGAAGATCTTTCATTCGCTAAAGAATGAGATCGAGATTAAACCACTGAGGGTATGGACGGAAAATAGTATTCGCGGCGCAATTCTGATCGGGTTTCTGGCACAGCTGTTTGTGTCTCTGGTGCGATATGAGGTTCCGGAAGCAAAGCATGTGGCTACAAAATTCATCAAATATTCGCTGATGAATTTGACAGTTACGATGATGAAGGGGAAAGAGAGAGGTCACTGATGTTTGTTTTCCAATTTTGATGCGCTGAATACGGCGATACTCGGGCTAAAATGCGGGGTGGGGTGAGGCTGGATAGGGGGAGAAGAGGCAACTGTCAAATTCTCTTTTTTCCCATTTTTAGAAGGGGGAGGAGCGAGAGCGCTAAAGGGGGGGAGTTGCCAACTGTCAAAGTCAGGACATAATCTTATCTGCATCAAAAATAAACCTTAAAAATACCTATGGATACCCGGATCCGACGTCTCATTTTCGCCCTTGTCGTTACGGCACTGCTGCTTGGATGGCCGTATATTCCTTATTTGGGTCTGGTGGTCCTCGCCTTTGCCGCTGTTCTCTATTTCGCGGACAAAAGCCGGTATTTTGCGATCGGCGTTGGGGTCCTCGCCATATTATATCAAGCCGGTCTGATACCCGTGTCAGCCCTGATCGGCCCTCTGATGATGATCGTCTGGGGAGAATACCTGCTCAAGATTTTCAAAAACGTCGGTCATCAGGGAGTTATTTATACGATAGGCTCCTCTGCAGCTCTTTTAGCGACGATGCTCTACACAAATGAGTATCAGCCGCTTGTGGGCATCATCGCCGTGATCGTTCTTTTGATGCTGAGAAGCATCTTGAAAGACCGCGAGGACGGCTCGATGATCGGCCTTCTCGGGGTCGCGATGACCATCACGCTGTTTAAGGATCTGGAGTTCTTCGTCGATTACCAGACGCTCGCCTTTGCGGTCGTTTTGTGTGCAGCGTTCGGCTACTTTGCTTACCGGGCAAAGACGATCGATATGAGCGGCGTCTTTACGGCGGTTCTCTTCGGCGTGATCCTCATCACCTTTGCCGGCGCGAACTGGTTTTTCATCGTGATGCTGTTTTTCATTCTCGGCTCGCTCTTCACCAAGTTCCGGTATGCGGAAAAGGAGTTTTTAGGGGTGGCCGAGGGTAAGAAAGGCCGGAGAGGATATATGAATGCATTCGCGAATGCCGGGGTCGGGGTCTGCGGCGCCGTACTGTACGGGATCACCGGAGATGTTATCTTTATCGCCCTGTTTATCGGTTCCATTGCCACAGCGACCGGCGACACGCTTGCAAGCGAGATCGGCGTTACGGGAGGCACGCCAAGGATGATCACGACGCTGCGTCCGGTCCCGCCGGGAACGAACGGCGGAGTTACCAGGACCGGAGAGCTTGCCTGCCTGTTTGGGGCGTCCGTCATCTGTCTGCTGGCATTCATCCTCGGCGTGGCCCCCTGGTATGTCTGCCTGATCGGCGTTGCGGCAGGCTTTATCGGAACGAATCTTGACAGTCTTTACGGCGCTCTGATCGAAAACAAGGGTTTTATCGGGAATTCGGGAACCAATCTCCTCGCCACATTATCGGGCGGGATTTTGGCTCTGCTCATCTGCCTGGCTTTGGTCACGGCAGGGATCGTCTGAGTTATCTGACGAAAAGATCGCCGCCGTGGGCATCTATCCCAACGACAACCGGAAGATCGGTCAGTTTGATTTCCCAGATTCCTTCGGCCATCCCGAGTTCCGGATAATGACAGCCGACCAGTTCCATACATGAAGCGGCCAGAGCGGCACATCCTCCCGTGAAGGCAAAATAGACCGCCCTTCCGCGAAGTTCCTCGCGGACTTTTGCCGACATCCCGCCTTTGCCGATCAGGCCGCGGACGCCTGCATCGAGCATGTACCCCGTGAGGTCATTCATGCGTGCGGATGTGGTCGGCCCGGCGGCGACGACCTTTCTCTCCGCTTCGTCGATGACGGGGCCGCAGTGATAGATCACCGCTCCTTTCGGATCGAAGGGGAAGCCCTCTTCGCGTATTTTCAGGTGGGCTTCGTCCCGTGCGGTGTAGATGGTTCCGGAAAGAAGGACCCGGTCGCCGGCACGGAGTTCGAGCACCTCGTCGCCGAGTGGGGTCGTAAGCCGGATCATAGTTCCACCTCGACGACGCCGCGTCTTGAACACCAGCACTGAATATTTACGGCGACGGGGAGCGAAGCCGTGTGGCATGCCCCTTCTTTTACCTTGACGGCAAGACAGGTCGTGTCGCCGCCAAGTCCCATAACGCCGATGCCGAGCTGGTTGATCGAATCGCATATCGTCTGTTCGAAGGCGGTCATGCTGTTTATCGGCGAGAGGAGCGCCTCTTTTGCAAAGGATGCGGCCGAGTCGAAGGTTCCGCCGATCCCGACCCCCACGACTATCGGAGGACACGGACGGGAGCCCGCATCTTTGACGACCGAGGTCACGAACTCCGGGATCTTGGAGATCTCGGAAGGGAGCATCATTCTGATCTGGGACATGTTTTCCGAACCTGCTCCTTTAGGAAATACGGTGACCCGGAGTGTATCGCCCGGAAGGATATGGACTGCCGGGATACCCGCCCCGGTGTTGTCGCCCGAATTTTTCCGGGTGAGGGGATGGACCGCGTTTGGCCGGAGAGGGACGGATTTTGTTGCCCAGCGGATCCCTTCGCTTACGGCGTCGTAGAGCTTTGTCGTCAGCGGAACGGTTTCGGGAATGGCCAGGTAGATGACGAAAATCCCGGTGTCCTGACAGATGGGTATGTCCTTCTCTCTGGAGACCTGAAGATTGGCAAAGATATTTTCAAACTCGCCGCGTGCGGTCGGGTTGGTTTCTTTATTGTATGCAGTATGCAGTGCTTCCTCCACGTCGGGCGGAAGGATCGACTCGGCCTGGTGAATTGCCTCTTCCACGGCGGATGCAAGACGGTTGTAGAGGGGGTCCATGGTATATCTGTTTAGATGAGATAGGGATTAATGGTTTTGATAATAAAAAGACGGCGGGAGAGCGGTCCAATGGAGATGCCGTATGAGAGGGTGTGAATGATATCAAGGAACGGTCCCCTCCAATTCTTTGGAGAACTATAATAACCGCTCAGATCAATTAACGATTATTGAATTATTTGTAGTGAGAGAAACGTATGTTAGTAACATTTAACCCCATCGGAACGGTAAAAATCGAAGACGGCCGGTATTACATTGAGCTGAAAGAAAAAATCTTTGAAGCGACTCTTGGCCTGGATGAGTTCAGCCATATTCAGGTGATATGGTGGTTCAATTTGTATGACAGCGAGGAGTCCAGAAACTACTTTGTTATGGATAAACCGTACACAAACGGCCCGGAGATGGTGGGAGTGCTGGCAAGCAGGTCCCCGATCCGGCCAAATCCGATAGCCGTGACCGTGTCTCCTCTCATCGCTCTTGACAAAGAGAAACACCGGCTTGAACTTGGCTATATCGACGCGGAAGACGGCACGCCCGTGCTGGATATCAAACCGTATCACCCGTCCGAAGATAAAGTGAGAGATGTCGTGATGCCGGCCTGGTGCAGACACTGGCCTGACTGTATCGAAGCAAACGAAGGATTTGACTGGAGTAAGGAGTTCAATTTCCCGACCGAGTGAAGATCCGAAAAAACGCAGATTATCTACTATGAGTTACTCGATCGATTTAACCTGGATATCCCTGCAAAGCTATCAGGAGATACTGAAAAAACAGAACCTGCTGCCGAGCCGCAGGATCCTTCTGGATGATCCTGAGGCACACTTTCAGCGGATGGCCGATGCCGGCATCGGCGATCTGTCGGCATTGAAAAAAGCAGTATCTTCTCCGGAGAAACTTGCGAAGTTTGCAGCGCAAACGCATATTTCAAAGGAGTATTTGACCATTCTGAAAAGAGAACTCGGCAGCCTTGAGCAGAAATCGGTCAAAATCTCCGATTTCCCGGGACTGAGCGGCCAAACCGTCCAGATATTATCGGAACACGGGATCAGAACATCGAAAGATGTCTACACCGCGTTTCAAAACGAAGTGACCGAAAAATCACTCCTGGAAATATCAGGCATCAGCCGAAACGAGCTTGAAGAAGTAGGCTGCCTGTCCGATCTGGTCAGGATCAACGGCGTGGGGGCTGCTGCCGCGAGGGCGATGTTTGAGGCAGGATACAAAAACATAACGGACATCGCCTCTGCCGATGCGGGAAAACTCCTCGGGCAGCTGTCCGCCGTCAATGCAGACGGACGGTATTACCATGCCAAACTTGGAAAAAAGGACATGCAGTTCGTGATCGACTTTGCCGTTCTTTTAAGAGATCTCGAAAAAAATGATCCCCCGAATTTGAACAAGAAAAAACTCAAAAAATAAGGATAAAAGTATTTTACAGGATCTTTGAGGTGATGGTCATAAAGACCGGGCCGCGGAGATCGAGTTTCTTTTTATTGTCGGTGATGTACCGCATGACATACTCCTCGATTTTCAGATTCACGTCGCTTGGGTGTTTTGACATCTTCACCTGGACGCTTGTCCCTTCGCCGACTCTCGCCGCCTCTTCGATGCGGGCGAGTGCCAGATTTGCCGTCGAGTAAAGGAAGGAGATTCCGACAGAGACCCCTTCGGATTTGATGTCGGCGAACTTTTCGGTATCCGGAACGCCGAGCACCGCCCCGTTTCTGACATAGACCTCGTTTTGTGCGGCAGGACCGAGAAGACTCGTGTTCTCTTCCGGCTCCTCGACGAAGATCTCAACCTGATGACCGAACAGCTCTCCTTTCCATGCGGAGAATGAACACGGTGATTTTTCCGCGGCATGGGCGGCGGCCGTTTCCATTACGGCACGCACTGCCCGGCGGGCCTCGGCCGTCTGCGGCTCCTCTCGTAATCCGATGCCTTTGGTCAGTTCCGTGTCCGAGTAGACCGGGGGATACAGCTGGGCGAACGAGAGTTTTCGTACATCCTCGGCCTCTGTCAGGACCATCGCAAGACGCTCGACGCCCATGCCGAGGTTCATGACCGGAACACCTACTCCGTATTCAGCGAGAGCTGCCGGCGAGTAAATTCCGAACGTAGCCACCTCGACCCAGCCGTGAACCGGGTGTTTGCCGTACACTTCGGTCTGGGTCTCGGGCATGTAGTACTTCGAGCGCTTCTCATCCGGCTGGAATCTGAACTCGGTAAATCCGAACGCCGAAAGAAGACCTTCGGCGACCGCCTTTCCTTCTTCGACCGTCACATCTTCTCCGGCGACGATACAGGATGCCGAGTGATAGGTTCGAAGATGGGTCGCATCCTCCTCCTGCTCGCGGCGGAAACACCGGTCGACCGAGAACATACGAATCGGCATCGGCTTTTTGTCCCACATCTTGGCAAGCGAGATGAACCAGCCGCTGGTCATATGGGAACGAAGCGTCGTTCGGGACGACTCCGGGGCGAGCTCCTTGAATTCGGGGAAGACCGTGTCGAGAATGTGAACGACCACACCGTCGTCCACGTCCAAAGCGACCGACATCTCATGCGTGAGATCATCACCGTCGAATTTGCCTTTCTTGTAGGCATGCAGACACTTCATCAGCTTCTCTTCCGTGCCTTCGGCGAGAGGCTTCTCGATGATTTCGGCGATCGCATCCAGCCGTTCCCGGGAGATCCCTACATTCGGACGGGGAAGCCCGCCCACATAGTAGACGCGGTCCAAAACCGCGGCGGCTTCCGGACCGAACTGACGATAGACATCCTGTTCATCGATGAACACCGGCACCATTGCCTCATCGAATCCCATCGACATATAGGCGGCCCGAAGACGGGCGATCGTGTCGAAGATCGGGTGCACTTTTGCTCGGCGATACGCATAACGCGGATAAATCTTTGATGATTCCGGCGGGGTTATGACCGACGGGCCGGTATGCCAGGCACCCTCAAAATCGGTTTTTCTGCGTTCCTTGAATTCCTCAATATTGAATTTCATGATTTTCTCTTCAGACAAACAACGCGGCTCGGCACGTTTTCATCCATAATCTCATAGTTGCAGAGTTGGGCAACTCCTGCGGCGAAACGACGAATGGTTTCCATGTCGTGGACATGCATTTCTGTTAATCTCATTCGACTGTATCCCAAATACATGTATCCCTTTACTTCAACAAAGAGGGGCTGTGCCTCTTCGATAATTTTGGCAAAACCTGCCTCATCGGCGTCATTATACCCATTGACGAGGGTGATCCTGACCGCCGTTCTGCTGCCTTCCTCCTCTTTTTGTCTGAGAAGCGAAAGAGACGTCTGGATATTACCCCACATGGCCGCCGGATCACCCATCGGACGGCAGATCCTTTCATAAGAGGCTACATCCACAGCATCCAGCGAAAGATACAGCTGGGTCGGCCGGATCCGCCGGATCACGGAGGGCATCGTTCCGTTTGAAACCACGAACACGCTGTTTTTGGGATCTTCCCGGAGAAGATCAATGAGTTCAGGCAGTTTCGAGTAAAGGGTCGGCTCGCCCGAGAGAGAGAGCGCATACTGGGTCGGGTGTTCCGTTGCCTCTTCCCACCTCGCCGGATCAGTGTAGGGTTTGTCGCCGGAGAGTCCCTTCTTCTGCATCTTCGGCAGAGCTGCGACGATCTTTTCCGGAGAAAGCTCGGTCTCGGACAGAATCTCGTGCTCCATGGACCGCCAGCAGAAAAGACACCGCTGATTGCAGCGTAAAGTCGGGGTCATCTGGACGCATTTCCAGGTGTCGATCCCGTAGAACTGGTGTTTATAGCAGGATTCTCCGCCCCGAAGAGCGCGTTTGCACCACAGGCACGGTTTTACGGCAGCTGATGCCCCTTCAGCTATGAAGTTGTATCCCTGCCGGTGAAGGGAGGTTTTCGGGGTTTTTGACGGGGAGCGTTTTCTTGACATGCCGATTAACGTTTGGGCACGTATTCATCGAACATATCGCGTGCCGCAAAAAGTTCCTCAACGGTCGGATCGGTCAGGATACAGTTGTCGGCAGCCAGATCGCCGAGAACCGCACAGGAGAACCCTTCCTCTTTGAATCCCTCGACAACGGCATACTCATACCCCATCCAGGCATAAAAATCGAGAACAAGATAGACGTCAGTACCCCGCAGGGTCAGCACGGTTTTTTCCGCATCGATTCCAGCACCGCAGCTTGCTCCCGCCTCAAAATGCACCGTCGTATCTTTTCCCGGCGGCAGTTCCCAGATATGGTGACCCATATGTTTTATGGTACAGACCGTGCCCACGTTCGCGAGAAGCGGAACGAGTTTCGTAACGAGGGTGGTTTTTCCAGAATTCGAATGACCTATGATATTGATGACCCGCATTTGTATCTATATTGTCTTACGTAAGATGGATTTATTACTTTGTAACAGAAACATACACTTACATTTGGATAATGGTGATAGATAAACATGAAATTGATGATGAGCAGCGGGCGCACAGCGGAACAGGGCGCACAACTGTATTATAAGGACGGAGCAAAATATTCGATAGAAACGTCCTACTGCTTTTTACACCCGATGGATGCCGTGAAAATCGGGGTCGAGGAGGGAGAACACGTCCTTATTACGAGTGAGGCAGGTAAAACGGTTTTTTCCGTCCGGGAATCCCCGGAAACACCAGCAGGTGTTGTTTTCATCGCCTGCGGACCGTTTGCTAATTTTATTCTGCCTTCAAAAACCCATTCTACCGGAGCGCCCGATTTCAAAGGTATCCCGGTCGAGGTCGAGCCGACCGATCTGCCTCTCGCGACCGCATGGGATCTGATGGAGGAGTTGGGCGGTCTCAGATACGAGATCCCGCAGAACACCGTTCTCCCGGGTGTGGAAAAAGGAGAAAAGATCATCAAAAATGCGGCATGTCCTCTCTGCGGCTGCCTCTGTGATGATATCGAACTCCACGTCAAAGACGGGGTCGTAACTGAAGTGGTGAACGGATGCGGACTGTCTGCAGGAAAGTTTTGCGCAAACGGCAGAATGATCACGCCGATCGAACGGGACGGAGATGTCTGGCGCGAAACGGATTTTGATTCGGCAATCAAAAAAGCCGCCAATATGTTTGTCCATGCAAAACGTCCGCTGTTTTACGGATGGTCAGGCACCTCGACCGAGGCGATGCATATAGGTCTTGAGATCGCCGAAGAGATCGGGGGTGTCATGGATAACTGTTCCTCAGAATGCCACGGTCCGACCATTATGGCGGTCCAGGAGGTCGGTCATCCCGGATGCACGCTTGGTCAGATCAAAAATCGTGCAGACGTTATCGTTTACTGGGGCTGTAATCCGATCGCGGCCCATCCCCGTCACGAGTCCAGATACTCGACGTATGCAACAGGCGCATACCGTAAAGAGGGGAGAGGAGATCGGACCGTGATCGTGGTCGATATTCGGGAAACCGACACGGCAAAACTCGCGGATATCTTCGTGCAGGTAAAGCCCGGAGGAGACTTTGCGCTCTTCAATGCTCTGCGGGCGGTCGTTCGCGGCGAGCGTGATGTGATTCCCGACACCGTAGCCGGTGTTGAGAGGAATGTGATCTTCAAAATAGCAGACGTTTTACTTTCCGCAAAATTCGGTTCTTTCTTTACCGGCATCGGTCTCACCCAGTCACGCGGCAAATACAAAAATGTCCGGGCAGGGATCGAGCTGGTGGACGAACTCAACCGGCACACTAAGTATACCTTAACGCCTCTGCGCGGTCACTGGAATGTTGACGGAACAAACCAGATGTTCTCTCTTGTTGCCGGATATCCGTATGCCGTAGATTACTCGCGGGGAATCGTGCATTACAATCCGGGAGAGACGAGCGGAGTGGATATGCTCGCCAGAAAGGAAACCGACGCGGTTCTGATCATCGGAACGGATCTCGGGGCGCACTTCCCGCGAGAGACGGTGGCCCAACTAGCACGTGTCAATACCGTCGTTATCGACCCGTTCATCTCGCTTTCGACCGCAGTTGCAAAACTCCATATCCCCGTTGCCTCGGTCGGAATCGATGCGGAAGGGACTGCCTACCGCCTTGACGGCGTCCCGATCCATGTAAAAAAGGCGTTCCACTCGGATATGCCGTCGGATGAAGTTATTCTCGGGAAAATTCTCGAAGAAGTCAGAAGAATCAAAGCTGAAGAATCAGTATAACCTTTTTTATAGAAGTACCCGAATCTATATATCATATGCCCGCACACAAGAATTCACAGTGTGAATGACTATGACGCCGAAATACCAAAGAGAAACACTCAGCATTCATGCCGGACAAAAACCGGACGAAGCGACCGGGGCACGAACCGAACCGATCTACATGACCACTGCGTACGTCTTCAAAGACGCAAAGGAAGCTGCGGCACGATTCGATCTCTCGCTGGACGGAAACATCTACACCAGACTCACGAATCCGAACAACACCTCGTTCGAAAAACGGATCGCCGCGATCGAGGGAGGGACAGCAGCTATCAGTACTGCCTCGGGCATGGCAGCGATAAGCACATTGATCCTTGCCCTCACCAACCCGGGCGATGAGATCGTCTCTGCCGATAATCTGTACGGGGGAACCTTCGAGTTTTTCAGCCTGACCCTCCCGAACTTCGGACGGACCGTCCGGTTCGTTCCTTCGAACGATCTCGAAGCCTTAAAGGCAGCCGTCAACGAAAAAACGCGGGCCGTCTACTTTGAATCCCTCGGCAATCCCAAACTCGACATCCCGGATTTCGAGGAGATTGGAAAAATCGCTCACGAAGCCGGGGTTCCCTTCGTCGTGGACAATACGGTCGGGATCGGAACGGTCCGTCCTCTCGAGCACGGAGCGGATCTGGTCGTGATGTCGGCAACGAAATATGCCAACGGACATGGAAATTCCCTGGCGGGAGTGATCGTTGAAAGCGGCACATTCCCCTGGGACAACGGAAAATTCCCCAAGTTCACCGAGCCTGATCTGGCATACAAAGGACTCGTTCACTACAAAGCATTCGGTCCGGCAACCGTTTTGGCCAGTATTCGAATCTCCCTGATGCGCGACCTCGGCGCAACGCTCTCGCCGTTCAATACCTGGCTCACCTCGATAGGTCTTGAAACCCTCTATCTCCGGGTCGCCCAGCACACGGAGAATGCATTGATCGTAGCAAAGCATCTGGCCTCTCACGAAAAGGTTGCCTGGGTCAACTATCCGGGCCTTCCGGGACATCCGTCGGAAAAGAACCGTGAAAAATACTTTGGAGGATCCGGAGGACCGCTTCTTACCTTCGGTGTCAAAGGAGGATTTGATGCGGCGGTCACCGTGCAGAATAATGTCCATCTCATCTCGCTTCTGGCAAACATTGGAGATGCAAAAACACTCATCATCCATCCGGCATCGACGACCCATCAGCAGCTCACCGAAGAAGAACAGCTTTCCACCGGGGTCACGCCGGACACGATCCGCCTCTCGGTAGGTCTTGAAAATCCGATCGACATCATCGCGGATCTGGACAATGCCCTCTCCCTCATCTAAACAGAACCATGTTACAGGATTCACTTGGTGAAGTCACCACGCACTATCACACCTTAAGCCGCCCGCTGGATCTGGAGAGCGGAGCATCTCTTTTTGATGTGATCATCGCCTACGAACAGTACGGAAGAAAGGACAACAAATACGTCATTCTCGTCTGTCACCCCCTGACCAGGGATGCACATGCGGCAGGCTTCCATGCAGGAGATACCAAACCCGGTTGGTGGGACGGGATCACGTTTCCGGTGATAACGATCCGTGACATGGTCCATGCCGAACACCGGCTTCTCGAAGAACTCGGGATCACAGAACTCTATGTCGTGATCGGCGGTTCGATGGGCGGCATGCAGGCCATGCAGTGGAGCGTCGAGTTTCCGGCATTCGTCCGCCGCGTTATCTGTATTGCTTCGGCCGGCTACTCGACCCCGATGCACATTGCGTTCGGGGCTGTCGGCAGAGCGGCCATCATGAGCGACCAGCATTGGCACAACGGGGAGTATTCCCCTGCGGAAAAACCAGTCCAGGGTCTTTCTCTTGCGAGAATGATGGCACATATCACCTATCTCTCGGATGAGTCCATGCACACCAAGTTCGGGCGGAGACTTCAGAAATCAGAGGCCTTCGGCTACGGATTCGATACCGAGTTCTCGGTGGAAAGCTATCTTCAGCATCAGGGAGAGATGTTTGTGGAGCGGTTCGATCCAAACTCCTATCTCTACATCACCAAGGCCGTTGATTATTATGATCTTACCAAAAACGGCAGTTTGACCGAGGGTCTGGCAGAGACGGAGGCAAAGTTCCTGATCATTTCTGTCTCTTCCGACTGGCTGTATCCGCCGTATCTCTCGCAGGAGATCATGTTTGCCTTAACGGCAAACGGTAAAGAAGCCAGGTATGCAGAGATCGTCTCCCCTCACGGTCACGACGGATTCCTGCTGGAAAATGCCCAGCTGAACTATATGGTCGGTCAGTTCCTGACGCCGGTCACGGTCGAAGATCTGATGATGAAAAACCAGCCGGTGATCATGCAAACCTCCTCGATCCGTCAGGCGGCGGAACTGATGATCGGACACGAGGTCGATCATCTGCCGATCGTATCAAAGGAGCTGACGCTTTCGGGCATCGTCACCTCCTGGGACATAGCCAAGTCGGTAGCCGGCGATTTCCAAAGCCTTGCCGAGATCATGACCAAAGACGTGATCACGATTCGATGTTCCGACACGCTTCGTCTCGCAGCTTCGCTTATGGAAAAGCATGCCGTCTCAGCTCTCCCGGTGATTGATGAGGACGGCCATGTTCTTGGCATGCTCACGAGTGAAATGATTTCACTTACCGAGGCGCTGCAGTGAAGATCCTTGGCATCCACACGGACCGCGTGTGGTACAAAGTCACCACAAAAACAAAGATCGCAGAACCGGATCCCGTGCCCGAAGATGAGATGGAGAACTGTGTTCTCCTTTTTGCCACCGTCGAGAAATCGGATGAACGGTCGCCCGAACTGACGGTCACGTCAACGGTAGAAAGCGTCAGACTCCGCCTTTCCCGCCTCGGGGCAAAACGGGTGATGCTTTTTCCCTACGCCCATCTTGCAAGCGATCTCGGCTGTCCGGGCGTTTCCCTGTGGATTTTGGAAACGATCCAGAGCCGACTCATTGAAGAAGGGATCGAGACGAAACGGGCGGCGTTCGGGTGGTATAAGGAGTTTGAAATAAAAAGTAAAGGGCATCCGATGGCAGACTTTTCAATGACGGTCTGCCCGTTTGCCGGCGGAGAATGCGAAAAAAACAGTAAATGCTGTCAGAGTGAGACAAAGAGCTGCTGAGTTAATTTCGTTTTCCGGCTAGGAGGGGGCGGCTCGTATACTTCGGCAGCCGCTCTGCAAGGATCCTGATAACGTCATCCGCCGTGTCCACCCCGAACACGCAGTCGTCGGGGATGTCGGGATACCTTGGTTTGTCATCGATTTTATTGTCCGCGATCAAAGCTCCCCAGTCGGAAAACACTCCTTCTCTTTTTACGACGCCCGGGACACGATAGGCCATGATCAGACGGTGCATCACCCACGCATACGATAGTTCGGAGAGGGTTCCCGACCCCCCGCCGACCGCGACGACCGCGTCCGTGTTTGCCACGATGAAGTTTCGTGCATGATCCAGTCCGGTCGCGATCACGATATCCGTATACGGGTTTGCCTGGGCCGGATCATTGCCCGGAAGAACCGCGATAACATCCCCCTCTCTGTACGAGGGAGAGGCGTGGGCTCCGCGTGATACTGCTTCCATGACGCCGCCAAGTCCCCCGGACAACACCCTGTATCCGTTGGAAACCAGCATACTCCCAAGTGAAAATGCAAACTGTTCTTTCGCACATCCAGGCTCCAGCGCCGCATCGCCGATAACAGAAATAACCGGTCTTCTCATTAGTATATCATAAGTCGTCAGCTAAGATGAAGATTTACTCCTTCGGTAATTATGTAAACTTAGTTTATTTAACTAATTTAATTGATTTGAACAATATTTAATACTGCTCCCTGCGAACCATAAGGAGGAGTTATTCATGAAGCGTAACAACTTATGGCTTGGAATTTCGATCATCCTCTGTGTTCTTCTCACAGTCGGAATTGCAGGGTGTGTCAGTCAGCCCGCAGAACAGACTGAAATCAATGTCTTCGTGGCAGCATCGCTGACCGGAGCAATGACGGAAATTGCAGATCAGTTTATGGCTGAGAACCCGAACATCAAAGTCAATCTGAACTTTGCAGGCAGTTCTACCTTAAAGACCCAGATCCTTGAAGGGGCGGATGCAGATTTGTATATCTCGGCAAACGACAAGAACTTCGATCCGGTCGTTGATGCAGGACTTATCACCGATAAGAAAGTTCTCCTTAAAAACAAGCTCGGCATCGCAGTCCAGAAAGCAAACCCGAAAGGAATCACCGATCTCGGCAGCCTGACCGGAACCGGTGTCAAACTCGTTATCGGCGATGACGCCGTATCGTTTGGTCAGTACACGAGAACAATCATCCAGAAATACGAAAACGCCTCCCATCCGGGATATATTGATGCCTTCATGGCAAACGTTGTTACCCAGGTAGATGCAGTTACAAAAATCAAATCATACCTGACCCTCGGCGAAGCCGACGCCTCGATCGTTTACATGTCCGATATCTCGAAAGACGACAAAAACGACATAACATTAATTGAGATTCCTGACGAATATAATGTAATCGCAAGTTATCCGTATGGAATCCTCAAAGCAACCACCAAACTCTCTGCAGTCCAGAAATTCGAATCCTATCTTACCGGCAGTGCGGTCCTTACCGATTACGGATTTGTACCGGTGGCATAAAACCTCACCATGAATCCAACTGCCAGAACACACGCATTGAGCCGCATCGTGACTCAATTTCTGACAGGGGGACTCATACTCCTTTTTCTCGTATTTGTTTCCGTACCGCTCGTATCTCTTTTTACGCGGGTCAGCGTCGGAGATCTGCTGTATGCAATCACCAGCGAAGCTGCGGTCAATGCTTTGACGTTAAGTGCGATCACTGCCGTACTCTCAACGGTCATCGTCATCATCTTCGGCACCCCGCTCGCCTATGTCAATGCAAGAATACCCTATAAGGGGAGAAACATCGTTGATACCTTAACCGACCTCCCGATCGTTCTTCCGCCCACAGTCGCCGCTCTCGCTCTCCTTATGGCATTCGGAGCGAACGGTCTGTTAGGGCAGTATTTTTCGATTTTCGGGATAAAGATCGCATTCACAACCACGGCAGTTGTCCTTGCCCAGATATTTGTTGCCTCGCCGTTTTATCTTCGGCAGGCACGCTCCAGTTTCGAAGCGATCGATGTTGAATATGAATATGCATCCAGAACGCTTGGAGCAGGGCCTTTGAAAACGCTCTTTAAAGTCACCCTGCCTCTGGCTCTCGGTTCACTTTTGTCAGGAATCATCATGACTTTTGCACGGGCTCTAGGAGAATTCGGCGCCACAATGATGTTTGCCGGGAATCTGCCGGGAAAAACCCAGACCATGCCGCTTGCAATATACAGCGAACTGCAAAGCGACCTCTCGGTTTCCATAGCATTGGCAATATTACTCGTGATTTTTTCGTTGGGCATCATACTGATCGTAAAATACCTGGGTGCACGGGAGAAGAAAAAATATGCTTGAAGCAGCATTCACCCTGAAGCTCAGAGATTTTACGATGAATGTCGATCTGACCGTTCAGTCAGGGGAAACCCTCGTGCTTATCGGAGAGAACGGATCCGGGAAATCGACCACACTGAAGATCCTCTCCGGCCTTATGAAACCGGAATCAGGCAGAATAATTCTGAACGGCCAGGTCCTCTGTGACTCCGCGGTCCGCCTGCATATAGATCCGGAAATGCGGAACATCAGTTACATGTTCCAGAATTATGCGCTGTTCCCGCACATGACCGTGAGGGAAAACATTGCATACGGCCTTGTAGTGAGAAAGAGACCTAAAGAGGAGATTCAGGCACGAACCAATGAGCTCATCGCCCGATGGGGGCTTGAACAGATAGCCGACGAACCGGTGACGCGGTTATCCGGCGGTCAGCGTCAGAGAACGGCCCTTGCACGCTCGCTCGCTCCAAGGCATGCGCTTCTCCTCCTTGACGAACCGCTCGCCGCACTCGATGTGAAAACCCAGGAGAATATGCGGCGTGAACTCGCCTCCATGATCAGGGCGGAAAATATCCCCTGTATTCTCGTAACCCACTCGATCATGGACGCCATTTCGATCGCTGACCGCGTATCGGTGATCAAACGCGGCACGATCATCGCTGCGGGAACGCCCGAGGAGATCATTCATGATCCGACGTATGGATTTTCGGTATCGGAGAATCCGAATCTGTACCGCGGTGAGATCCGTATTGGAACATCCGGAAAGGTCTGCGTAAAGATCGGAGATATCTACTTCAGAGTAGTGACCACATTATCCGGTGTGGTGAATGTGGAGATCCGCCCGGAAGAACTGATCATCTCGCGGGAAAAATTAACATCGTTCGCCGTCAACTCGTTCCAGGGAACGATCACCGATATTCGTCCAAGCGGCCTGGAGATGCTGGTCTTTGTTGATGTGGGGATCCCTCTTGCAGCCGCGCTCACCCCTCAGTCGGTCGAGAGACTTTCCCTGAAAAAAGGCGATGTCGTTGTTGTTACATTCAAAGCAACGGCAGTTCACATATTTGCATAAAAAAGATGCTTAGATCCGGTCAAATGACCCGACCCGAAGCGTGCCTTTTGCATTTCTGTGGGCAAGATCGCCCCGAAAAACCGTGAGATGATGACCTTCTTCGATGATCGTTCCTGTTTCCTTAAAGGTCGGCAGAAAATCGGTCACATGCCCGTACACCGCAGCATCTCCGGCGAACATATCTCCGCAGGGCATCAGACTGTCTCCTTCGATCAGCAGTTTTCCTCCTTTCATGTTACTGCCCGCGTGAATGCCGGCATTCCCTTTTACATGGACCAGCCCTCCGAACAGACACTCGGCGCAGTAATCCCCGACATTGCCTTCTACAAGTATCTCGCCGCCGCGGACACCTTTTCTCCCTCCGCGGTATCCTGAGCCGCAGTAGTTGCCGGCATTTCCATGACAGATGATGCTGCCGCCAAACATCTCGCGGCCAAGCCAGTCTCCGGCATTCCCCTCGATCTCGATGGTGCCGCCGGTCATGAAGTCGCCGCAGTGCATTCCGACATTCCCCTCGACAATGATCTTCCCGTTGGTCATGTACTCTCCGACCCGTTTTACCTGATGACAGTCGCCGACGAGAACGATCTCGGTTGCCGCGGGACCTGCTGCCTCGCCGTCGACCCTGATATCAAAAACATCCGTGATGCGCTTTCGCTCATTTCCAACGTAAACTGAAACATCAATCTTTTTTGAAAAGATCTCCGGGGATATTGCTTCGGCTTCGATCGGAAGATACGGATCGACATCATCACGTAGGATAAGCGTGACGCGCCTCATAACATCGTCTCCGTTTCGATTTTCATACTCTTCGTGAGATAATAATCCTCATCAACGGCATAATTTTCCATTCTGATCGTGTAATACCGGTCAAAGGTCCGGATCAGATCAGGATCTTTCCACATATCGTATTCCTTTGGAACCTGCGGGCTGCACCAGAATGTGCGGTTCTGATTATCCGCAAGGATCTGATCATCCTTCGAGATCATCACGCCAAGCTTCATGGTATACTTCGTCTGGGCAAAACTCCGGATGATCTCTGCATACTGTCTGGACGGATCGATTTTTTCAGGTTTGATCGGATAAACCGCGATATCGGCCTCGGCGCCGGGACCAAGATGACCTTTTCCTCTTTCAATAAGACCCAGAGCACGCGCCTGACCGGCCCGCGTCATTACGGCGATCTCGTCAAACGTCAGCTCCCGGTCAAGCGACGGGAGAATAACACGGCTTGAGGTCTTTGCATGGACGGTAGCAAACTCGCGGTCACGATACTCCTTGCTCATGAGGAGACCGATGATCTCGGGATACTTGACGAACGGAGCACCGTTGGGGTTGTCTGTCGTCAGGAGACACTGCCAGGGATTTTTCACCTGCAGAGCCAGTTCAAGGCCGATAGACCACATGATGCTGTTCACCAGATTCTTGCGCCGGTAGATCACCGGGATAACACCTGACGCGGTTTCCAGTTCGACATCATGATTACTCCATTTGTCCTGATGGAGACGATACAGATTGAACTCCATCGGACCGTCGGCCGTCATGGTCGTGGTCCGCCCAAACATCACCTGCCCCATGTCGATGGTGATCTGGGGACACAGGTTCACCATGTTCGCAACCGGTTCCGACTTCGAACAGAAATCGTTCCAGCCGGTTCCGCCGTATGAGTGGAACTGAACGTGCGTGAGATAGCAGGTCTGCCGTTTCTTGTTCAGATCGGGAACAAGCCCCATCGTTCCGATCGTGCAGGTATAGTTCCCCGGCTTTCCCAGATTATTGCAGTGAAGATGCACGGAATGCGGAAGACCAAGCATCTCGTTCGCCTCGATCACTCCTTTGATATACTCGGCAGGGCTGATGTCGAACTCGGGGATGGGCTTTCTGATGCATTCCACATTCTTTCCCCAGCTCCACATCTCGGCGCCAAGAGGATTGGTCAGTTTTACCCCGTAGCCTTTCACGGCATCGAGCCGCCAGGCGATAAGCGCGGCCGCCCGCTTGATGTCGCCGGAGGCCACGGCACGCATGACTCCCCAGTCGCCGTCGAAGAGGGTGAGGATAAGACCATCCTGGAGAGGCGTGTGTTTGAACTCCTCATGGGTATGCCGGGCTTCAAGCGGAGCCATTGCTCCTTCCGTGAGCGTTGTATACCCCATAAGCGCATACCGATAACTGTTTCCATACGTTGTAGGGATACTGTATCCGGACACTGCACGCATTCCTTTTCTCCCGGGAGCCCTTCCCGACCGCATATCCTCGGGGCTCATGTACCTGCCGAAGTTCACCTTCGTTCCGCAGATATGCGTGTGGGAATCTATTCCTCCCGGAAGGGTCAGACACCCGCCGGCATCGATGACTTCGGCTCCTTTGGGCTCCTCATCGGTGATTCTGCCGTTTGAGACGAAGATGTCCCTGATCTCGCCGGATATTTTATTGATCGGATCTACCACATAGGCGTTATTGATGATATAATCCATTTATCTGTCCTCCTGCAAAGCGGCAACATTCCTGATCACGTGGATCGCACCGTTCGGGCATGTGTCCATACACACTTTGCATCCTTTGCATCGTTCATTGTGCTTGACCGTGTTTTTCCCGTGTTCGACACGGATCAGAACATCACTCGAAAGAGAGGTCCCGCCCGCACCCATATGCGGGTCGATCTCCCGGTTTACCGGACATGCGGTCGTGCAGTTTCCGCACCCCATGCATTTTCCGGTGTCGATTTTGATGATGTATTCGTGGGAGAATACAAGTCCCTGCTCTTTTTTGCGTGCAAGGAGGTCGCCGCTTGTCAGAACGCCTTCGGGGCACGCCTCAACGCAGTATCCGCAGCGAACGCAGTGTCCCTGCGTGATCTGAGGATTCCAGACGCCGTCCGTCTGGACAACATCGATCGCGCCGGGGCATGGACAGATCATTTTACAGGCAAGACAGTGCGTGCATTCTTTTCCGGTCAGCTCGGGAAAGTCCCGAAAGTAGGACGGTTTTGTCAGCGGCGGTGTTTTCACGGTGAAAAACGCCTTAAGCCAGGACAGACGGCAGAACTCTCTGAGATACGTGAAGACCGTCATTCTACCGCTCCGCACAGGCAATACACGGATCGGCGCTGATGAATGTGGATGTCACATCAGCCGCAGATGCAAGATTTTTCATCATTGCATGGGTCGCCACTTCGATGTTCGGAATAGACGGGGTCTGAATCGAAACGAACACCACCTGACCGGCCTCGTCAATCTCGATATCGTAGGTGAGATCGCCCCTCGGCGCTTCGATCGTGTGTTTGATGCGGCCTGCTTTCATCTCTCCGCCGTTACGGATTTTTCCAGGTTCGAGAGCCGCAATACCGTTTCGGATCAGAGTCAGAGACTGATAGAGTTCATCGAATCTGAGCATGATTCTGGCATAGTTATCACTTTCAGTTCTCGTGATCATATGCCAGCCCATCTCAATATAAAGAGGATCGTCCTTTCTGGCATCGCGGAAAAGACCGGAAGCGCGGGCAGTCGGGCCGACTACGCCTGACGCAAGTGCGTCCTCCATGGAAAGAACGCCGATACCTTTCGACCGAAGACCGATCATCGGCCCGGTCTCGAACATCTCTACAAAGCGTTTCAGTTCGCTCTCGATATGGTGGGTTGCTTCAAGGATCTTTGCGGCGTTATCCGCGGATAAATCTTCACGCACGCCGCCGGGAACGACATATGCAGTCATGATCCGTGTCCCGGTCATCATTTCAATCGAATCCATCGCGGTCTCACGAAGATTCAGCAGATACATGCCGAGTGTTTCATGCTCGATCGTGTAGCAGTATGAATAGTTCGCAAGAAGATGACTCTGGATACGGTCAAGTTCATTTAAGATCAGACGAAGAAGTCCGGCCCTTCGGGGAACCGTGATCCCGCTGATCTTTTCCAGAGCTTCAACGATCACCGTATTGTGGACGACTGAGCAGATACCGCAGACCCTTTCCGCAAGGAAGATCGTCTCCTGCCATGGTCGTCCGATCATGATTTTTTCGATTCCCTTTTTCACGTACCCGAGTTCCACTTCGGTTGTCACGACGCGCTCCCCCCGCTTTTCACATTTGATCCTGCAGGGTTCTTTGAAGCAGGGATGAATCGGACCGACCGGCAGGGATACGTCAACTATTTTTTTCATGATTGACCACCTCCTTCCTTCTCCTTTTGATGAACCTCATAATCTTTGAAAAGGATATCGGCGGCGCCGAGAATCGCCGAGATTATTTCCGACGGACGCGGAGGGCAGCCGGGTACGGATGCCGTGACCGGAATATATTTGCTGACCGGCGGATCGATCAGTTTCCCGGGACGGTTGAACACGCACCCGGAGATCGGACAGTTGCCGATCGTCACTACGGCTTTTGGCTCGGGAACCCGGTCCCAGAGATCGGGTAATTTGTCGATCCACTGAGGAGACATTCCCCCGGTTACGAGGATTACATCAGCCTCTCGTGGATTGTTGTGAACATAAATGCCGTACTGTTCGATATCATATCTCGGAGCGAGACAGGCAAGGATCTCTATATCGCATCCGTTACAGGATCCGGTGTTCACATAGCATACATGGATCGAACGCTGCCGAACGGCATTTTTGAGCTGCTGCAGAATACTCATGAAATCTCCTCCAGAATGGCACGGCGTATGTCGGAAAGGTCGGCGTCCTTTTCCAGTGCCAAAGCACGGTAATGATCGGCCCATTCCTTTGAAAGTATCCCCGCAGCTGTTGAAAGATGATGAAGGGAAAGAGCGTTTCCGATCTCATCCGACGCGGCCTGTATCTCGGCCGCGTCATAACGGGGTCCGAGATTTTCCAGAGTCATTATATCGCATTTTTCGATCAGTATCTTCCGCATACGCTGGCGGGATATCCCAAGCCGCTTCGAAAGGGCAATCGCAACGGCGTTCTGCCGGACCCCGTTAAGGGACGTGAGTTTCATGGGACTGAGATCCCGTTCATAAATAAGTTTCATACAACCCCCCAGAATCGAAGAAGCCCGTAGATGACGAAACAGAAGATCATCACCCAGATAAGGACCATCTCGCCGGTATGTTTCGCATGGTCACTCTTCCAGACGAATAACGTCGCCAGAGCAGCCAGAAGGACAGAACCGAGAAGAGCTCCCGGCAGAACTGCCGGATGGAGAGACGATTCTATCAGCATGAGAATGATATAGAATCCAGCTCCTGCGGCGGCAGTGAATGGAATATAATTCATGATATCATCACCACCCAGACGATTATTCCGTAAAGACAGACAACCCCAGTCCAGATCGTCTGTATGAGAACCGTGTTGTACGGCGTAAGCATCGGCGTCGTTGCGCAGATAAAGGAGACTGAGACCATCACGAGGATCATGACAATGAGGAAAAGCCACCAGGGCAGAACGCCAATGAACACGACGATGAAGACGGAGATGAGCACGAATGTCTTCTGGGAGAGAGCGATGTTCAAAAGAGCACGCCATCCGCCGAAGTGTTCGGTCCAGTAGCCGGAGACGAGTTCCTTGGCTTCTATTACGGAGAAGGGACCGTAGTGTGCCTTCGACAGAATGATCAGGTAAAGCGAAACCGCCGCCGGTAAAGCGATGCCGATCAGGGGAACGTGTGCGGCTTCCCATCCGGCTATTCCCGAAATGGACAGTGTTCCCGTAAAGAGATAGACGACCGACACGGTGACAAGAAGCGGCAGTTCCGCTGCGGCGGACATGACTGATCTGATCGCGCCGAACTTGGTGTAGGGAGAGCCGGAAGAAAGACCGGTCCCGTGCTCCACGATCTTATGGAGCATATAAAAGGCAAAGATCAGAAGCAGACTTCCGCCGATCCAGAAAACATAGAGTGCGGCGGTCCAGATCCCTATCGCGATCAGGACGATCGCAACATACATGACCTGACTCGCGGTCTTCGGGATCCACGTCTGTTTGAAGGAGAACTTCATGGTATGGAGTATCTCCTGCCAGATCGGCGGTCCGGGACGTTTCTGGATTCGTGCAATGACTTTCCGGTGGATCCCGTGCAGAAGAAGACCAAAGAAGACCGCAAAGATCAGGAGAAGAAGAAATTCTATCATGTCAGTACCCCACAAACGGAATATCTCCGTCTTTTGAACCGGCGGTACATGCAAGAATCACGGAGATCAAAAACCCGGGCACCGATACGATCAACAGAAGGACCCAGTACGGATTTCCGTCGGCAAGCACGGCCGAGATGACTGCAGCGCAGGCAAAGAGGACTGCAAGTAGGATGTATACTGGTTTTTTCATAATCACACCGTCAAAAGGATCTCCACGACCCGCAGGAAGAGCAGGAGAGAACTTACATGTATCATCAGGATATACGGAGCTCCGGAAGCCCGCGTTATCTCGGCTTTACCAATATAGAAAGGCGCCATTCCTTCGCCGAGAACCCCTATCAACAGGAGATGTTTGGCGATGACGGGAACGCCGCCCGTGGCCGCAAGTTCCCAGATAGAAAGTGTGCCGGTCGTTGCGGCGATAATAGCCGCTCCGGCAAAGAGAGGCACCGTCCCCATAATCACGACCAGTCCGTAGGAGAATGCGGCCGAAAGAACATGCTTGTTTTTCACGGCGGCAACGATCCCAATATTCAAAACACCGATGAACGCGGCAAAGAGCGTGAAGTTGAAGATATCTCCGGTCACGATAGCGCCGATCGTTGCGATACCGCAGGCAATGGCCATGAATCTCTGGAATCTGAGAAGATCCAAGGGTGTTTCTTTCAGAGAATACCCGTCCGTTCCAAAGACGATCTCGACCGGTTTTTCCGGCAGGGAAATGACTGCAAGGAAAACGAACACCGCCGCAAATCCAAACAGGACCGCGGTGTATCCCGAAAGATAATGGATCATATCGCCAAACGGTATCGTTACGAGAATCGACTCCATCATGATCCGTCACCCCGCATGGTTCCAACAAGAGCTATCTTTGCCATCACTTTGATCATGATTCCAACCGTGGCGGCCATAAGAGCAAGGAACCACTGACTCGGAAAGAGAATAAAGATCAGAAATGCCAGAACCAAGAGGACCCAGGCATAGCCCGATGCGTTCTCCGAAGAGAGGAAATTTTCCGTCGTCGATTTTCCAAGGAAGAACAGAGCAAGACCCAGACCTGCAATAAGACCGCCGGTAAATCCTGTCAGGAAGATTCCGTATGCGGTGAGAAGTGCGCCGATGATCGGCGGGGCGGTATGCAAAACTTCGATGTCGAGACGGCGGACAGGCCGGACATTCTGGAGCCCTTCCTTTACGAGCCACAATTCCGAGACCGCCATGATCTCGGCAACTCCCACCACAAGTCCCGGAAGAATGAGTGCTTCGGCAAGATCGGTCGCGAGAAGTGCGATGACGACGAGGCCGGTTATTTCTATTAAATCAATGATGATGAGCAGGCTTATCTCGTCTCTTTCCCTGACGACCGCAGAAAACGCGACGATGATCGCGATGAAAGCGACGGCAAGCCCTATTTTATAGATAAGATCCATTTCAGCAAAAAATTCGATCATTCCTTCGACCTCCGGTAAAGAAACGCCGCGATCGCAAAGGCACAGAACAGAATGCTGGCTTCGACGATGGTATCAAAGCCCCGGGTATTGTAGAGGATCTCATCGAGAATACCGCCGGGGTGGGAAACGATCGATGTCCCGAGATGGAGCGTGTAGTCTGCAAGGAGCTGGCTCATTGGTGTGAGATACGCGGTCACATAGCCAAGTATCGGTTCATTTTCCGGATACTGGGAAACAATATCCGCCGGTTCCGTGAACGGGATGCCGCCGCGGTCATACGGATTCAGGGAACTTGTCGGATCAAGCGATTTTGGATAAAGCTGGTTTTCTTCATAGGCAATGAACGGAACACAGCATAGACCGAAAACGATGATCAGGCATACACAGATCGCGTAAAGTTTTGGCAGATTTTCGATCGTCGAGAGATAGCAGGAAAGTTTCTGGAACGGCGCAAACGCTCCGCGTGCCTTTTTCGCCGGACAGTCTCTGGCATCCTGACCTTCCTTCATGCTCCCTCCTTTTTCTCGATCACTCGAACAAAGATCAGCGTAGTAACGACATTGACGGCGACGAACGTGACAAGAGCAAGAGTCTCGTTGAAACCGAGCATGATGAACACGAGGCCGAACTCGGCGACCTCCATATTGATGAGCCGGGTCAGATAGGTTTTGTCACGCGGATATGCGGTGAAAATCACACCGGCCAGAAGGAGGATACATCCTACGACGAACTCGGGCGGAACGATCATTTGGCTGCCTCCTGTTTTTTGCCCAGAAGAAGCAGAATGAAGATCGTGCCGACAGGCATCAGGAGGGAGACGACGATCGCAACATCCAGATATCCTTTTTCCACAAGGAAGAGAACTACGCCGGCGGTCAGGATCCCAATACAGATGAGTTTGTCGAATGCGGACCACACCAGAAGCGCGGCTATGCCGCCAAAGAGAGCCAAAAAGATTGCCAGAATCTGAATCAGGTCGGTCATTGTTCCTCCAGCCGGGCAAAGGTACTTGCTATGGCGTTCGATTCAAGAGTCGAGCCGATGAAATACGCGATTACCGCACAGATCGTTATCGGATAAGGCAGCAGAAGAACGATCGCTCCGGCAACGGCGAAGTTCATGACGTTGAGATACGGCAGTTTTTTCAGTGTCTTCGGCTCGAACACCGCACGAATCGCACAGTATGCCGCGATGACCACACAGATTCCCTCAACGATCATGAGACTTTCCTCCAGATTTTTCCAAGCAGACGGGATGCGTGTTTCGGCGAAATGCCCTCAACCAGGAAAATAGCAATTACACAGCCGGTGATGAAGGATTCCGGCGGAAATCCCGCAAACGAAGTGAGTGCCCAGATAATCAGCGCGGCACAAACAGCCCCGCTTGTTCCCGCAAAACCTTTGTCGGCACATATGCGTGCTCCGATATAGACGAGAACGATCGAGATCACGGCACCCCAGATTCCCCAGACATAATATCCGCATGCGGCAAGAAGTGTTCCTGCCGATGCATCCGGCGAAGAGATGATGTTGCCGATCATCCAGCCGCCGTTGAGATCCCCGCCGTTTTTCTCCAGCTCTTTTCCGATTACATCAGCTCCGGAAACACCGCCCTGCTTTGGGAGTTTCCAGAAGATATCAAGTACAGTAAAAAGCACGAGACATATCACAGCAGCAATGGGGATGGCGGCGAGTAAATCAATCATAATATTTCATCCAAACCTCCGAAAGACGGAGGTGGTAGTGCTAATTAGTTAGTTATTGGCATTCGGATGAATAAAGGTTTTGCATTTGGTCATCTGCCGGGACTCGGCAGAACCGGCAAAACAAAAGAGACAAAGCAAAAAAGGAGTTAATACAGGATTTCCCCGACAAAGACGGTGGCAGCAGGGCCGGTCATCTGCGGGATGTCTCCAACGGTGATGTCGAGCGGACCGCCGACGGTCTTCACGTGAACGGTGTTCCCGTGAACCTTTCCGGTCTTGGCGGCGGTCAAGGCCGAGGCCGTAGAGCCGGTACCGCAGGAAAGGGTTTCGCCCTCGACACCGCGTTCAAACGTCCGAATGACGATCTCGGACGATCCGGTGATCTGCACGAAGTTGACGTTTGTTCCTTTGGGGAAGGAGGAGTGGTGACGAATCTTGGGCGCGACCTCGTCGATCGCGATGCCGTCGACATTGCCGACGAAAATCACCGCATGGGGCACGCCGGTGTTGACTGAATAAACGGTCATTCCATCGATCTCGCGGCTCTCCAGATAAACCGCGGCTCCCATGTCGATGGTTGCCATGAAATCCCCTTCGGAGTCATAGCCGACACGAACCTGCATCACGCCCGCAAGAGTCTCGACTGAAAATGCCTTCTTCTTGACATACTCTTTATCGAATGCATACTTCGCAAGACAGCGGATCCCGTTGCCGCACATCTCGGCTTCGCTTGCATCAGGCTGGAAAAGCTTCATGCGGATGTCGGCCTTCTCGGACTTTGAGATAAAGAGGACACCGTCCCCTCCGATACCGAATCTCCGGTCACAGTACACAACAGCAAACTGGGCCTTCATATCATCCGGAATAATGACGTGATCCATTTCATCGATCAGAATGAAGTCATTTCCGTTTCCGTGAAGTTTCGTGAATGCTATTGACCTAAGGTCATGCTTCGGGAACTTAATGGTCATAATATATATTATAGGAGTTTGGAGATTTAAAAGAAATTGACCGATATTTCCCAAGTTGGCAACCTGTCTGATACTCATCACTGAAAGCGGGAGAATTATCAGTACCCCTAGATAGTTCGGGCAGAAAAAAAAGGGAGAGTTACGGGGTATATACTTCACTGTTTTGGAAAAACAAATTTACCAGCGGTACAATCTCATCCTTCATTTCATAAGGAACACTGTGATCGGCACCGATAAAAGGAGTGAACCATGCACCATTGATCGCTCCTGCCACGGTATACCCGTCTTCTACAGGCGTTAACGGATCTGCAGTGCCGCAAATAACCAGCGTGCTGATATTGACCGATGAAAGATTTGCAAGCGTACTTTGCATGGAAAGAACTGCCAGCGATTCCAGATAAACTCCTCTATCCGTATCGGGATTTGCAATATTGCTTTCAACCAGATGCCGGAGTACGGAAGTCTCAGTGGTTTTTACGCTGAATGTTGTTGAACAAAGAACCGCTTTTGATACATTCTCCGGATAATAGATCAGCAAATGCTGCGTGATCATCGACCCCATGGAATGTCCGAAAATGTACATCTTTTCGTATCCAAGAGCCCCGATTAACGAATCGGCATCGTCAACCAGCTGCATGAACTGATAGGGTTCAACATCCCTCGTGCTGTGCCCCATGCCGCGATGATCATAGACATAAACATGATAATTTTCTGCGAACATACTGATCAGATCGGGATCGACATCATCCATGAGGGTGGTATACCCGATGATAATCAGAAGAGGCTCGGCAGTTTCGCTCCCGAATTCACGATATCCGATGGTTATATAATTCACATCCGCATACTGAACCGGAGTATCCAGTACCAGATTCCCGGAGTCCGCCTGAGTCCCGGGAGAGATGCAGCCTGCTGCCGAAATGACTGCTGCAAACATTATCCCAAGCATTAACAGGATTTTTACATGAGATTTCATACATTGCATTGAACACAGACGGATATATAGTGAGAAGATATCCGAAAATATGAGAGCCGGATCAGATGAATGTTACAACGCCGGTGCTGAATGCAAAAAAAATTTTTTATGGAAAAAGCTCAGGCAGCGCCCCATTTCTCCAGCGCTTTTCGAAGCTCGACATGCGTCTTGGCATACTCTTCCGCGCTTACTCCAAGGAGGGCGGCATCTACCGCCTGCCGCATTGCACAGGCACCGGCAGCCGTGCCGTCAGGATGGCCGTGGATCCCGCCGCCCGCCTGAAGCACGATTTCGTTTCCAAGCGTGCTGATCTCGGCGTGGACTTTCCCGGGGTGAAGACCGCCGGAAGCCACCGGAAACACCGGGAGAAGATCTCCGGCAGGCCGGGTTAGAGCTGCATTGTCTCCGAGGATTTCGGCAGCTTTTCCTCCCATCTTTCCGGAAACCGTACCGGTGTGGAGCTGGTCCCCGCCGCAGACACGGACCAGTTTTGCAATAGGGCGCATCGTAATACCGTGAACGGGATTTCTCGTCAGCGCGCCGTGCATCGTCCGGTGGACATGAATCGGGACGTTGATGGAGGGGTTGGCCGCAAGACACTGGACAGCGGAAAAACCTGCTGTCAGAACATCGACCATCAGCATGTTCGCGCCCATTCGCACGGCATTGCAAGCAGCTTCGAGGATCCGGTCCCCGCCTGTCGTGATGTTCAGCGCATACAGGACCTGCCGTCCGGTCTCGTCCTTTGCCCGATCGAGTGCCTCCATCACCATCTCCAGTCTCTCCATACGCGGACTGAACTTCTGATCGGTCAGCGTCTCATCGTCTTTGATCAGATCGACCCAGCCGATTGCGGCCTGAAATGCCACGGCGGCAGTGTCTTTCGGCGTCAGACCGACCTTCGGTTTGATGATCGTTCCAACATGCGGACGGCGGGTCGTTTCGGTACCGGTGAGTTTTCTGACCCCCTCGATCCCGAACTTGGGTCCGGTTCCGTCAAGCCCCTTCGGGATATCGATGTCGAGAAGCCGTACTGCCTCTAGTTTTCCAAGACCGAACAGATTTCCGGCAATGACCGAAAGATACTGGGGAATGTTTCCCGGCTCGAATATCTCATACGGGTAACGTAGTTTCGTTTGGAAACCATCACCTGACGGCACGATCTCAAGCACCTCGCCGTCGAAGGCATGGACGTATTCGGTCTTCTCGTTTACTGTCGAGATGTCGGTCCAGGTTCCGGTCGTCTGCTCATCGCTGATTGCCTGAGCAGCATATTCCGGGGTCACTCCCGATTTTGGTTTGAAGTAATACGTGGCAATTAAATCATTCATGTTAGTCTTTCTCCAGACTCAGAAACTGGTTTTGCAGCTCGTCGAGTCCCCATCCGAGGTACTCGCGCATAATCGTGAATGCAAGATGCGGGGGAATCGCGCCTGCTTCGGTAATTATCAGATCAATATATTCGGCCGGCGTAACATCAAACACGGGGTTTTTAACGCGGACAAACGGCAGTCCTGCGGCAATATCGTCTGGGAGTACTTCGTGTGCCGGACGTTCCTCAATCTGGATGCGTTCGCCGAGAATCGTTCGCGGAGCAAACTTGTAGGTCTCGGCGGTCACAATCACATTTTTGCGGGCCTCGTGGGCGCAAAGAGCGATCTCGGATGTGCCGATCTTATTCACGACGGCCCCGTTCACGGTAATCGCGTCGGCCCCCACAATAACGAGATCGACCTCTTTCATCATCGTCCGTGCCGCCGAATCCACAATATAGGTTGTAGGAATCTCATGATCATTGAGGGTTTTGATCGTGATGCGCCCCTGATTCCACGGCCTGACCTCGGTCGCATAGACCTCGATATCTTTTCCCTGACGTTTTGCCTCGATAATGCTTCCAAGAGCCGCACAGGAATTGCAGTGCGTCATGATCACACTGCCGTCGGGGATATGATTCGCTCCCATCACGGAGATCCGGTCAAGGGCAGTCCTTGAGTACCAGAAAAACTCGTTCGCTTTCTCCCGCAGGTTCCGTCGTGCCGCCTCCTCATTTTTAGAAGAGCGGACGTCCCGCATAACAATCTGAATAGCATTGGGTAGCGAGACGGCTGTCGGACGGGTAGCGAGCAGAAGGTCTGCTGCCAGTTCCATTTCACGGATGAAAATCGATACATCTCCGGTCCGCGGAAGCGTCTCGGCATGATCACGAAGCGCAGAAACTGCTTCCCGGGCGATCTTTCCGGCGCCGCGAATCTCCATCGAGATGATTTTGTCGGCTGTGTCGTTGATGCTCATTTATATTACTGATAGAAGTCTAAGATTAAATAACTGAGTATCGGGCCACAGGCCACCTCAAACAAAGAGAATTATGACTGTTGGCATAGTTTTTGACAGTGCCGGAACGCTTCTGAAAACGAATCGTGCCGTCAAAAATATAAAGAGCCGGACATTGTTGAACGACAGCCCGGAAACGACGATGCTGACCTTCGAAGATCCCGACCGGATCCTCGTCCTTTTGAATGTCAGTTCGAGCGGCATGATGAAGATCCCGCCGGAAAAGAACCTTGCCGCATATCTGAAAGAGGCGGATGTAGTGTTTGGAATCAGCTGCGGACGAAAAATCATCGATGCAGAGTGTGTTGGAACGATTCTTTTTTCAGACCCCGTCTGCCGGGTTTTTGATCTGCAGGAGGTCATCAAAGCCTGCTGGCAGATTGTCTCCAAAGAAGCCGAATCGTTTGCCATGAATACGGGGGTGATCGTCAATCTCCGGACAAACAAGATCGAGTTCACACTTGCAGCCGCCGGCTATCCGTTCCAGAGGGTTCGGGAAATGATCTCCACGCTCCACCAGAAAGGAGTGGCGGTCTACATCGCGTCTGGGGACCGGACCTCGAAACTGGAACTTATCGCTGACAAGATCGGCATCCCGCGGGAGCGTGTTTACGGTGTAGCAACGCCGGTGACAAAAGCCAGAATCGTAACCAGCCTCAAACAGGAATACGACATTGTCGTCATGGTCGGAGACGGAATCAATGATCTCTCGGCAATGCGGGCTGCCGATGTTTCAATCCTGACAGTCCAGCAGAAGGGCGAACGGCCCGAAGCCCTCTGTAAACAGGCGGAATATATTATAGACGACATTCGGGACGTAATCGGCATCGTGGACAAATTCAACACTGACGATGAGTGAAAGCCCGAGACACGGGCAAAACCGCACTAATATAATATTTCTGCGCAGGCATGCCTGACGGGAGGCGCAGAGGAAACATACGCAGAGTTTTGCCGGCATCCGGACCCGTGTCTAAAAACTAATAACTGCGTAAAACAAACACATACCGTTATAGAAGGAAGAACATATGAAAACCCCGTTTATTACGATAAAGGATCTCATCATGGATTTTCTCGTCTCAACCGAAGATTGCGACGAAAAATCGACCGAGATGGTTCGGGTCCTGGATAACATCAACCTTGAACTGTCCGAGGGAGAGATCGTTGGTGTAATCGGCAGAAGCGGCTGCGGTAAAACCGTACTCATTCATCTTATCCGTGGAATCGATCAGGCTCCGACCTCAGGTAAAATCATTTATCACATATCCCGCTGTCCAAAATGCGGCAAAATCGAGTTCCAAAGCGATGCAGGAAAACCCTGTCCGGCCTGCGGAGATACGCTTGTTGCTGAGGATGTCGATTTCTGGGACCCGGAAAACGGGAAACTCAAAACACAGATAATGGCAAGGACATCGCTGATGTTCCAGCGGACCTTTGCCCTTTACGGAGACGAGCGCGTCATTGAAAACGTTCTCCGCGCCCTCGACGATATCAACTACCCGTCGGAAAAAGCCATCAGCCGGGCTGCCGATCTGCTCGACGAAGTCAGGCTTACCCACAGAATGATGCACATATCCCGCGATCTCTCCGGCGGGGAGAAACAGCGTGTCGTGCTCGCCCGTCAGCTTGCCCGCGAGCCGCTCTTCCTTTGTGCGGACGAACCGACGGGAACGCTTGACCCGAAAACGGCAAGGGTCGTCCATGATCTTTTGAAGAAAGCAGCCAAGGAAAACAATATGGGCATGATCGTCACCTCCCACTTTTCCCAGGTTCTTGAAGATGTCTGCGACCGGGCGGTCCTCTTAGACGACGGAAAGATCACCAAGATCGGCACGCCGGACGAAATCGTCACCGAGTTCATGAAGGGATATCACGACGACCGCGTATATACCGATCAGATCTTCGGCGATCCTATCGTCAAGGCCGAACATCTGCTCAAAAAATTCATCGCCGTTGACCGGGGAGTCATCAATGCGGTAAACGATATTACCTTCGAGATCAACGAACGGGAGATCTTCGGCATCATCGGCGTATCCGGCGGAGGAAAAACCACCCTTTCGAAGATGATCGCAGGTCTCTACGAACCGACATCCGGCAAACTCGAAGTCAGGATCGGCGACGAATGGGTCGACATGTCAAAGCCCGGATACCTCTTCCGCGGCAGAGCCAAACAGTACATTGGACTTCTCCATCAGGAATATGATCTCTACCCCCACAGAACGATCATCGACAATTTAACCGACGCGATCGGTTTAGAGTTCCCAAAAGAGCTTGCGACCAGAAAAGCGCTCATCACCCTCCGGATGGCGGGATTCACCGAAAAGAAGGCAAAAGACGTTCTGCACAGACTTCCGTCCAGTCTTTCCGAAGGAGAGAAGCACAGAGTCGCTCTCGCACAGATCCTCATCCGTGAGCCGCGCATCATTCTCCTCGACGAACCGACGGGAACGATGGACCCGATCACCAAAGTCGACGTCAAACACTCGATCATGCATGCGAGAGAAGAGATGGAAGAGACGTTCGTTATCGTGTCCCACGACATGGAGTTCGTGCGTGACGTCTGCGACAGGTGCATGTTTATGCGTGGCGGAAAAATCATTGCGATCGGTCCGACTCACGAAGTGCTCGACAACCTTTCCGAGGACGAAAAAATCGTCATGAAGCATGCGGTCGAGAAGGAACGGGCAAGGGCCGAAACCGGAGCCCCGAAAAAGGCGACCCTCGCGGGAGGGGGGCCCGAAGCGGAAGCAACCGAAGGAGCCCTCCATGAAGAGACCGATGAAATGTTCGAGATGTAGGTCGGGATCATGACTGACATCCGCATATTTCTCAACGGCGAGCAGAAGACCGTTGAAGATACGGCAACCATCAAAGATCTCCTTCCAAATCAGCCGGAAGGAACCTCTGTTGTTCTCCTTTTGCCCGGAAGCGTCTCCCGGGAAAAAACCCCGCACCTTCGTCTGACGACGACCGCTGGGGATATCGTAATCGAACTTGCGAAAAAAACGCCATTTCCTTTGCCGACGGGAGAGGTGAAGGAGAATCTGCGTGTCCACTTCGACGACAGGAATTCGGTATCGTTCGGCCCGTTCCCCCAGGTATTTACGCCCGATAAAAACACCTACCGGTATGAACGGGGCGTGGTTTGTCTCGGGTCCGGCGGATACGACGCAAAAAACGCCTATCTGACCTTTTCCCGCAGAGAACATATGGCCGATCACGGGGCAGCCAAAGGCGGCGCTGTATTGGGCAAAGTCATCTACGGTCTTGGAATCATGAACCGCTGGAAAAACGGCGACACCATAACCCGGATTGAAGAAGTTTTTTCCATTACTGATTCTACCAATTCGGAAGTGACCTCGGATCTCTCCGCCGTGGTGAAGGACGGGATGCAGATATTTTCCGAACTGGTGATCACCGCAGAAGGATACCAGGAAAATCACGCAGAGATCGACTGCGGATGCACGGAATCAGTCGAACATATGCTTTTCTGCCTGCGCGAAAACAGGCTGCAAATCGACCGCACCACGTCGACGTACATCCGCGATCACAACGAAGGGAAACTCTTCGTCCCGCAGGAACGCCAGAAACCGAGAAGAGAATGTACGGTCACGATACGAACGGCGGGAAAAGGATCCGGAGGTCTGTATATCTATACACGCGACGTGCCGAGCAATCAGCACCATACCCGGACCGGTTTGGTCACGCGAGGCATAGAACTCGCCAAGTTTTCCACGGAAAAAACCGTTCTTTCCGTTACCCCTGTTCCTGAGCTCCTTGATCTGCGCGGCCTGCCTCTCGATGAAGCCGTCAGTCTTGTGAAAACACGCGGACTCAAAGTGATGGCGGACAACAGAGATGTAAAAGGAAGAGTCGTCATTGGCCAGAAACCGGAGACGACCCTCGAGATCCTGAAAGAAGGCAAAGTCTCACTTTATACGATGGATCTTGCAAATGTCATCGACATCTCGCTGGATTACAAAAAAGCCCCGCTCTCGGTTGATCTGTTCCGCCGGGTGACCGGCCTGAAGAGATATGCGGTCGGGACGATGCCTTTAATTTACAACGTGGATGACGAGATGTACCTCTTCAAACCGCCTTTTTCAAGCGGAACAAACATCATACCGGAGAACACACCGAAAAAACCGATTAAAACAAACACGCTCGCACTTACAAACGACTCGCGGCATGCGGTCGGGATGGTCGGGGTCAGAGTGGTCGAGAATACCGAGTACGGACCGACCGGAGAGCCGTTTGGAGGAACGAATATCATCGGAAAGGTCATCGACATGGATAAATTATCCCTGATGAAAGAGGGCGGGGTCGTCTATATCAGAGAGGTGAAAGAATGAAACCGTATGTTCCGGAGTATGTCGGGACCGTGACGAAGTACGTTTTCGTGGACTCTCCAAACACCACTCCCCAGGATATTGCAACGGCCGCATACGAGATAGCCCAGGGCGTGATGATCAAAGAGACCTGTTTCGGGTGTCAGATCACCGGTTCCCCGGAAGATGTCGACCGGATCATTCAACATCTGCGGCTCCTCGATCCGTACCGGATCTTCATTAAAGACCGGGGATTTCCCCCGGGAGATTCCCGGAGATGCAGAGCCGATCTGGGCGGCGCCAGACCCGGGTATCTCGGGCACGAATATGAAATGAGTTTTATCAGATATATCTCCCACGGACTGGAAGAGACCGAAGGGATGACCAAAACCTCACTCAAAAAAGCTGCAGGGGAACCTCTGCCGCTGGAAGAACCGCTCGATGCGGATCTGCTCGAGAAACTCTTTTCGGAGGAAAAATAATGGCAAAAGTATTCATCTATCCGGCAACCAGCCTCATCTTATCCGACCTTGTAGCGAGGTTCGGTCACGAACCGCTCGGCTCGGCTCTTTCGATCCGCGAACATGTCCAGACACCGGGATTCGATTCGCCGCCGATCCAGATGACCTCGGAGGATCCACAGAAAGGTCTGAAATGGGCGGCGGTCGAGGTCCCTTCAGGGATCCGGGGACGAATGGCCCTCTACAGCCCCTTAGTAGAAGAGGCCGAAGCGGCCATCATCATCGATGAGCCGGATCTTGCCTTCGGGTGCATGGGCTGCGCACGAACGAACGAGCTTTTAGTGTTCATGCTCCGGGAAAAGGAGATGCCCAAACTGGAACTGAGATATCCTGCATCCAAAGAGGAGGGCGTGACGTTCGTCGCAAAAATCAAACAGTTCCTTAGAGAGCTGGAGGTCAAAAAATGAGCGCAAAAGAACAACCCGTACGGATCGCTCAGATCACCTGCGGAGCAGAGTACAGCGGCATCCAAAACGAGATCACTTCAGCAGCAGAAACCGTCGGGGCAAAGATGTTTTACCCGGACGTTGCCTTAAAGGATGTAAAACGCGCCTACAATGACTTCGGTCTTCCGGTGAAAAGCCCTGATCTGAAACTTGCCATCGCCCGCGCCCAGGCAATCGTAGAGGGCAGGATCGAGGCGGACGGAATCTTCATTGCAAGCTGCTTCAGGTGTGCCGAGGCGGCAATCGTCCGAAATGAACTGCGCAGATATATCGTGGAAAACTCGAAGATCCCGGTCGTCTCCTACTCATTCAACGAACGGACCGGCGCATCCACCCTTCTGACCAGACTCGAAGCATTATCGACGATCGCAAAACGGCGTGCGCTGATGGCCCGTGAAGTTCAGGTCGGAACAACGATGGGCGTGGACTCCGGTTCCTCGACCACCAAATGCATCATCATGCAGGACAACGCGATCATCGGAACTGGCTGGAGACCGACCACCGATGTTCTGAAAAGTGCAGACGACGTCGTGTCTCTGGCATTAAAGGAGTCGGGACTCAAACTCTCCGACATCGAAGCCGTTGCTACGACCGGATACGGAAGGTTCCTGGTCGGCAAACATATCAATGCCGATCTTATCCAGGAAGAACTTACCGTCAACTCGAAAGGAGCGGTGTATCTCGCAAACGCCCAGAAAGGATTTGCCACCGTTATCGATATCGGCGGAATGGATAACAAAGCCATCAGCGTAAAAGACGGAATTCCGGGCTCCTTTACGATGGGAGGAATCTGCGCCGGAGCATCGGGACGGTTCCTCGAGATGACGGCCAAACGTCTCGGCGTTGACATTACCGAGCTTGGTGCACTGTCAATGGAAAGCGAAGGCGGGGAGAATATTCCGATGAACAGTTACTGTATCGTCTTTGGAACGCAGTCGCTGGTCAATGCTTTGGCGGCAGGCTACAAACCCGCAGACGTTGCCGCGGCGGCATGCCATAGCGTTGCCCAGCAGGTGTATGAACAGCAGCTCCAGGAAGTGGATATCAAAGAACCGGTCATCATGGTCGGCGGCTCATCGCTTATTCAGGGCCTTGTCAGAGCCATGGGCAGGATGCTCAGAACCGAGGTCGTCGTGCCCCATCACGCCCAGTACATCGGGGCAGTCGGCGGGGCATTGATCTCATCGGGATTTGTCGATAAAAAGGTGAAGGAGGCGTAAATGGCTGGTTTGGACTACTTCGAGGTGGAATGCACCGAAGACGGGTCGGACAACTATATCAAAATCGCCACCACCGTACTGCAGGATCATAATCTGCTCAGTATCGTGGAAGGACTGCACATCTACATCGATCCGAAGTATCCCCTCTTCGTGGCAACAGGATTCATCCGTCCGCCGCGTTCGGTGATAAAGATCTCGGATGTGGGCAATGTACTGATTCAGGATAATCAGGCAACGATCGCGGTCGGAGATGAGACCTATCTTGCCGCGATGCTGAAGATGCTCTGGACCAGACTCGGGCATGACAATGTCGATCAGCCCGACCGGTTTACGGTGATCGTCAATAATACGGAGATCCCAAAAGATCTGAGAGACTGGGTGGTTATCGATCCTTCCCAGTCGCTCTTTAAGGATCTGATCTACGCGATACAGGTCATCGCCCCCGAAGGTTTCAAGGTACGGCGCGAAAACTACGGAAAGAACCGGTTTTCCTATGCAGCAAGCGAAAACACCCTCCCGGCGGAAGAGATCGAGAAAATCATCGCCGAACGATTCGAGAGGATGGAGGAGGCACTGGAATGATCCTTGTCCCGATCACCTACAAAGGCGGCGTCTACCGTCTCGACGAAGTTATCGATTACATCGAGGATCTCGGCGGCTATATTGTCCAAAGGCACACCATTGCAAGCGAGGTCGTCCTTCAGGTTCTTATGCCGAAGGAGGATATCAAACGGCTCGCCGCATTCTCCCGGCCGCTCGCGGGGGAAATTCAGGAGTCGCCGCTCGTCGGAACCGAGATCGCGGTGGTCATCCCGAGTCTGGAGATCCATCACCTTCCCCATTCGGCATGCGACGTTGCCGAGTATCTGCGAAGCCACGGTTCGAAATCGAACATGCTCGGCATGGCACGCGGGTTTGGTAAACGCATTGCCCAGATGAATGACGAGGAGCGGGATCTGATCAACGAACATGATCTGGCGATCTTCGTTCTCGGCAACTTTGCCTCCTGCATCGAAACGAAGTTCCCTAAGTTCCGGCCCGGAATCACCGTCCCGATCATTCTGACCGGGGGACCTGAGAGAGAGATTCTGGTAAAACAAACCGACCTGCCGGTTGCCGGCTACGTCGGCGGTCTTGGGCGGTTTATGCACAGGACCCAGACGGAAGCGGACATCCACCGGCTCGATCTGGTGATCGAAGAGGTGGAAAAAGTCATCGAGGCACGCCGGCAGGAGATCGCAAACGATCCCCTTTCGGTCTCGCCAGCCCGGCTCCAGGCTCTGATCAAACAGGAACTGCCGGAGATCGAAGAGGTTTACTCGCCGTCCCCGATAGCAGTTCAGCTCAACGGTCTGCGGGTAAAACTTTCGTACCCAGCCTATGCACAAAAGGTCCGCGATCTGGTGATCGAGGATGAAATAAAGGTCGGCGATGTGGCGGACGTTTTGCCTTCACGCATGCGGGACTATATTCTGATCCGCATCAAGCCGCTTTCGGAAACAAACATTGTGGTCTAGATCATGGTAGATATCTACATGAATTTTGAAGAGGCGATCGCCGAAGTACAAAAAAACGGAGCGAAACTTACAGCCGCCGAGTGGCTTGGGAGAATTGAAGCCGAGTACGGCACATCGCCTCTGATCTATCAAAAACTTGAAGCATGCCCGGAAGCTCTTATTTCCCATCTTTTATACAAAAATGCGGTGACCAAGGCCGGAGCTCTCCCGCCGAAAACCGTCGAACTCATAAGCCTTGCCGTAGGTGCGGCATTACGGTGCGATCACTGTACGACGTATCATATGCAGGTTGCAAAAAAGATGGGGATCAGCAAAGAGGAGATATTAGAGGCGGTTTTAATCGCCGGTCTTCTTGCAAACTCTTCGGTTCTTGCAAACGCCTACCGTCTGGTCGTGCCGGAAAAGGAACCGTGCGCAGGGACATGCGCCATACAATAAAGGAGATCAAATCCCGTTTGAAAAAACGGGAGAATGATTTACACTTCTGACTATTTTTTCATCTGGAGTGATTCAGTCTCACATTTGACTCCGCCTTCTATTGGAATGCAGAGTTTGTGATGGCGAGTCTCCGACTGAAATTCCTCGATGCGCACATCCACATTGTAAACATCCTTGATCAGTTTTGCATCCAGAACATTATCCGGAGAACCGTCTGCGATCACTTTTCCCCCCTGGATCGTCAGCACCCGGTTTGCATACAGAAAAGCATGATCCGGATTGTGCGTTGAGAGAATAATGATGTACCCTTCCTTTGCAAGATCGGATATCCGGCACATCACCCTGAACTGATTGCCGTAATCCAGATTTGCAGTCGGTTCATCCATAATAAGGACCTTTGCTTTCTGCACAAGAGCGCGGGCAATCAACGCGAGCTGACGTTCCCCGCCGCTTATCTCGCCGTAACCGGCATCCCGCAGATGGGCAATACCCTGACATTGCATGGCAGCATATGCCTCGTTGATATGATCCAGATTTGGAGCGGACAAGAGACTGAGCTGATTGGTAACCCCCATAAGAACCACGTCAAGCACGGAATAGTTGAAAACCGGATATGTCGACTGGGGAATATAGGCAACATGCTTTGCGATCTGCTTATGCGTAAGGGATTTTATATTGACGCCGTTTAAGATGATTTCTCCTGAATAATTTCTCAGAAACCCGAGAATACAGCGGAACATCGTACTTTTTCCGACACCATTCGGCCCAAGAACGGCGAGAAGATCCCCTCCCTTTGCAGAGAACGATATAGCGTCCAGTACAAGAGGGAGGTGCTTTCCGTAGGAAAAACTCAGATTGTTTACACTGAGCCTCATGAACGTTTCCCTCCCATCATCAGAAGATTGGCAAAAATCGGCGCTCCGATAAATGCAGTCAAAATGCCGATTGGAACTTCCGTCGTTGCAATAGTCCTCGAGACATCATCCACCAGAAGAAGAAAGCCTCCTCCCATGATAATAGCTGCGGGAATGATTCTCCGGTAATCGTATCCGAAAAGCATCCGGCAGAAATGCGGAATTACAAGACCCACCCAGCCGATGATCCCGGAAATGGATACGGCAACGGCGGTGATGAGGGTAGCACAGACGATGACGACAAACCGGAGCCTGTTCGTATTCACTCCCATACTCTTTGCCTCGTCCTCGCCCAGCGTCAGAACGTTCATTCTCCAGCGAAGAAGGAAGATCGGGAGCGTTCCAAGAATAATGATGATTCCGGCAAAAATCACGTCATTCATCGTTGCCCCGGCAAGACTTCCCATCAGCCAGTAGGTGATCGCCGGAAGTTGTTCATTCGTGTCGGCGACCAGTTTGATATATGACGTTGAGGCGGAGAAGAGACTCCCGACCAGAATACCGGCAAGAACCATGCTCAGAGTAGCACTTCCTTTCGTCAGACGGCTGACAACATAGGCGACCAGCACCGCGATCAGACCGCCGGCAAAGGCAAGAATGGTAACCATCCCGCTTCCAAGGGACAGATAAATAGCAAGACAGGCGCCAAAGCCCGCGCCTGCCGATGCTCCGAGAATATCCGGAGAGACCAGGGGGTTCTGAAACATTCCCTGATACGCAGCTCCTGCCGTGGAAAGTGCGGCCCCGACTAAGAGCGCAGCAAGGATACGGGGAAGACTGATATTAATTACAACACTGTACCTGGCATAATCCCATGTATCGACGCTTACGATAAACCGGGACAAAATACTCAGAAAGGTATTCTGGATATCGGGAAAAGGACTTAAAAGATAGGAAATACTGCCGTAAATCGCCGATAAGAAGGCGGATGCCAGAATCTGGAGAACATCTACCATGTTTATGGAGAATCTACCGACAACAAAGGAAAGCAGAATGCATGCCGCCGCCGCAAGAATGAGAAGTATGAATCTAAGTTTATAGTTGGGTTGTTTCCGATTCTGAACGGTCAGAAATTCAACGGGTTCCGACATAAGTCATAATATTTACACCCCAAATGGATATTAAGTATTCACAGTCAATCTGAAAAAGTTAAATTAAAATTATTTACAACATGACATGAAAAGTCACCGGGAGAGGTATTAATACCTCGGGAATAAATATCATCATATAAAGGAGGCATCGTTTGGCACGAAAAAAAGAGTTTGATCCGTTAGGCGGGTCGATTAGCAGTGAAAAACCGAAAAAGGCGAAGAAGGACAATACGGTTCTCGGGTCGAAAGAACACGCCGGTTCGTCCAGCATCTACGATGAAGTGCATTATATGCCTGGATCGGAAGGCAGCACCGATGCGCTGACCGCAAGCGGAGAGTCGGACAAGCCAAAAAAGAAAGGTCTTTTCTCAGGTATTTTTGGACCGAAACCCTCATCAAAAGCAGCGAGAAAAGCAAAAAAATCCGGATACGATGCAGAAATTCCAAGAAAGGAAGACTTCCGAACTGCCGATACGGATATACACAGCCATAAAACGGCCGATCTCCTGGAGGAGGATATCTTTGAAGAAGAACCTCTGAAAACCAATGAACAGGCGGCTCTCAATCTGCAGCCCCATAATGATACATCTCTGCCTCATTCGCAGATAAGTCCAAGAGACCGGAAGCCGACAATAATACCGGTAGAAGAACCTCCTGCATTTTTCACCGAAGAAAAAACACAACCGCAAAAATGGGCGGTGAGATCTCATCCAAACGTCTGCTATCTCTGCGGAGCGGATTCCCCGACCCCGCACCGGCAGTTTGGATTCGGGGTGAATCGGATCCTGAGAGCACCGTTCCTCTCTGTAAGATCTGCATGCGTGCCGTAAATACACTGATGAAGTATCGGGATCCTGCGGATGAACAGGAGATCAAAAGCGAGTGGCGTGTCCTTGCACCCGGTCTGGATGAAAAACGGGCCGACGACGTCATCCGTGAAGGACGCAGGAACTTTCGGCAATAACTCTTTTTTGAGTTGCATATCAAAATAGATATCTAGTAATACATCCGAAAAGCAATTAAGATGTGTATGGAAACATTGCGTCTGAGTGCAAAACAGTATATTATTGCAGCAACAGTCGGAATTGCCTGTTTTTTACCCCCGTTTATCGGAGAAGCGACAAACATCGCTCTCCCGAATATGCTTGCCGGACTGGGATATACAATGGGACCGGACTACTGGGGTCTTTACGGCTGGATCCTTACCGTTTATCTGCTGACATCCACGATTTTTCTTATTCCTGCGGCAAGACTGGCCGATAAATTCAGCAAGAAGTGGTTTTTCTGCATCGGTGTCCTTCTTCTCGGGGTAGGGTCTCTGGGTGTTGGAATGTCGACTTCCGGCGAGATGGTCCTTGCCATGCGCACGATCGAAGGTATCGGAAATGCGCTGATGTTTGGAAGCGCGATAGCGTTGCTCGCATCGGCCGTAAAAGTAGAACTCAGGGGGACCGCTATTGGTATTGCCATGACCGGGGTTTTCATGGGTCAGCTCGCCGGACCTCTGCTTGCCGGCGTTCTTACGGATGTGTTTGGATGGTCGATGGTGTATTTAATCCTCTGTCCCGTGGCGCTTCTCTCCTTCTTCCTTGCCATTTCTTTCATCCCGCGGGACCAGCCGACCGATAAAGGTCCTTACGACTGGATAGGTGCCCTGCTCTTTATGGTCGGCATGGGTCTTGCCCTCTACGGATTTTCCAAACAGCCCAATACGGAGGCGCTCGCACTTCTCATCTCCGGGATTTTTCTGTTGATAGCATTCTTCTTCTATGAGAAGAGGAATAAAAATCCCCTCATCCCAATCAATCTCATCCTCCAAAACAGAGTATTCACCTTCAACAACTCCGCAAACCTGCTGTATTACGTGGCGATATATGCAATGGGTTCTTTGGTCTCGCTCTACATGACGAATGTCTGGGGGATCACGGACGCACTCCCGCGTGCCCTCATCGTCACCACCCAGGGTCTGATCCTCGTGCTTTTCACGATCGTGGCAGGCAGATTCTACGATCACCTTCTGCCCAGATGGCTGCTCGCATTCGGCGTACTTCTTACCATCGGCGGTATAGCAGGAGCATTCCTTATGGGTGTCGCCTCCGCCGAACCGGTCTGGCTGATCGGAGCGATCCTCTGCGCAAGCATCGCGGCATTTGGAATCGGATCCCTGATTCTAACCGCGATTGACCGGTTTATCAGGAATGCTCCGCCAAAGTATGCAACGACCACGGGACTCTTCCTTATTTGTATAGGAATGGTCATCCTTCTGACCTGCGGAACCGAGACCGCCATCTGGAGTATGATCGCCGTTCAGGCATTCTTCGGTGTGGGTATCGCCATATTCGTCACGCCCAACAGTACGGCGATCATGAACTCGGTGACGCATCAGGAATTCGGCATGGCGTCCGGGACTCTTTCTACGACCAGAATGCTTGGAATGGCGATCTCGATCGGTATCGTTTCCATTCTGAAAAACATCTTCCTTGCAGGAGTTTCTAACGACTATGCCGTATCATTCCTCCAGATGATTGACGAGACCATCATTGCCGCACTCGTCGTTTTAGTCCTCGCGATGATCTTTTCCTGGACCGCGGGGCCGAGGAAAAACGCATAATCCGACATACATCACCCTCTCTATTTTCTTCCTTGTTCATACTTTTACCAGATACGGCAAACTTTCCAACGGGAAATAGAAAAGGGACACCATGAGTGTCCGGCATAAAACCCATGCTTTAGACGAAATTTTGGAAAAATGACAGATTGCTTTTTATTTTTTGAGACATAGTGAAACATATGTCTATTGAAGCCCACCGGTTTTTTTCGACGCCGGCAATACTCTACCAATCCCGCGCATACTCCTCGCTCTGCAGAAACTCCGGGAATCCATCGAAACCCATGAGCCTGAAATCACAGCAGCTCTTTGTGCGGATCTTGGAAAATGTCCCTTCGAGGCATATGCATTCGAGATCGCACCCGTCCTTCACGAAATCGACTACCTGATCAAACACACCAAAAAATTCATGAAACTGGAGAGGGTGCGTTCCCCTCTGATGATCATCCCGGCAAAGACCATCATCCGGCACGATCCGTTCGGTCTTGCCCTCCTTTTGTCCCCGTGGAATTATCCGTTCCATCTCTTCATGCTCCCGCTTGCAGGCATCGTCGCCGGGGGAAATGTCGTGATCGGAAAAACGTCCCGGAGATCGCCCGAGACGGGTAAAATCATCCGGACGATCCTTGCCGAAGTATTTCCAGAAGAGTGGGTCAGTGTAGAGGATGAAGTCGATCTGGATGCACAGTATGACTACATCTTCTTCACCGGCGGAAAAGACACGGGAAAAATGATCGCCGAAAAGGCAGCGGCTCACTTAACACCGGTGACCCTGGAACTCGGCGGGAAAAATGCCTGCATTGTCGACGAGACCGCAGACATACCCATAGCCGCAAAACGGATCGCCTGGGGTAAATTTGCGAATGCCGGACAGACCTGCATTGCCCCGGACTATCTGCTGGCGCACAGCTCTGTTCGGGACAAACTTGTTAGTAAACTCAAAGAAGAGATCATCACCCTCTACGGAAGTAATCCAGCAACGAACGGGGACTACGGCAAGATCGTCACCAAAGACGCATACGACCGTCTGGTCTCATTCGAAACTGCGGAAAATCTCATCTTCCGTGCCGGAGAGCACAATCCAAACGGAAGAAAAGTCGCGCCGACGATTCTGTCCGCCGATATTACCGATCCCGTCATGCAGAACGAGATCTTCGGCCCGATCCTTCCGGTACTCACGTGGGAGAGAAAGGATGAACTTGAACTGCTGATCAAAAAGGAGCCGCTGGCTCTCTACATCTTTTCCGAAAACGAAACCTTCCGCAATCATCTCATCGACCACCACCATTCAGGTGGGGTCTGCATCAATGATGTCATGATGCAGGTCGCAAACCAGAACGCACCCTTCGGCGGGGTCGGGACGAGCGGTATGGGTAAATATCACGGAAAGGACTCGCTGGAAACCTATACCCGCAAACGCACCGTCGTGATTCGGAAAACAAAACCCGACCCAAAGATCCGGTATCCGCCGTACACCGACAAAACCCTGAACATGGTCAAAAAGTGGCGAAAACTGCTGTTCTAGATTGTAAACAGATGCCGGTCTCCGGAAATCGAAAACAGACCGGCACGAACCCCGCAGTCCAGCCAGCCGTATCCGTAGGAAAACAATACCAGAGCGTTGAGTAGATCGTCGGGAAGATAAACTGCCCCAAAGGCAAGATACGATCCGGCGGTTTCTAAAACACAGCACGCCGCAGCATACATCACCGTCTCAGGATCGGGCGAGGGGGAAACCCCCTCCAGAGCGCTCGTCAGCATTCTCTGATACCTGTAGGTCTTCTCGGAAAGATGCTCAAAAAGAGAGTCCGGGAGACGGTCATCGATTTTTGGCGGAGCCGACGGCGAGCCGGCAAGATACCCGAGACAGCGTCCCGCATCCAGCCACCCGTACCCGTAGGCAAACGAGGCAGCGGCATTGACCAGATCACCTTTTTTGTAAAAAACCCTGCCGTCCGATGCATAACAGGAAACCATCTCGATGATCTCGTCCGCGGTCTTCCCAAGAACGGTGCCTCCCGGGACGGTCTTTTCAGAATGTGAATCCCCGGCAAAAGCCTTCCCGTATGCATCGATCAGCATAGACCCGCAAACCTCTCCAGATACTCGCGCTCGATGTCGTGGAGCTTTGCCGGGACTATTAAAATATGCAGAGGGGAACCGAAGTCAAATGATCTCATCTCTTCGGCATTTCCTGCATGGACCACAGGATTTGGCGACCCTGCCCGGGCGATGCCGACATACAGAGGGATCTTTGCATCCGCACGGCGTGCCTGCTCTTCCAGCAGATCGACGGCCTCGGAGATCTTCATATACCGTTCCTTATCCTTTTGAATATCCAGAAACACCAGCGTGTGGAGATTTTCCTTCAGGTTTGCCGAGATGACCTCGATTGTAGTCATCGGGAACCATTTGCCGTACGGAAACGGTACGGAAACAGATTTGCCGAACCGATAGTTCTGCAGACCCGAAAGACCGCAGACCGCGGTTGTTATCGAGGCGCCGTGAATGATTTTCGTCTGGATGTTTCGGTCGGCCGCCCGGATACGAAGATCAGAATGGGTCGTTGCGACCATAGAGTCGCCGGCGGTGAGAAAAACCGCGTTTTCAAACTCGGCGGCATCGAGGATCTTATCCGCATGGATCTCCACATCCTCCCGGTACAAAGGCGTGATCTTCTTGCCGTAGACCGCTTCGAGCCGTTCGATCGGGGCACCCATCAGAACCGAGGTGTACACTTCCAGAAAAACTGTATCGGCGGATTTTATAGCATCCAGACCCCGGACCGATACATCATATTCGTCAAAGAGGCCAAGCCCGATAAAAGTCAGCATTGTTACTCACCTGTTGGCTCTCGGTCATGTTATTTTTATTGAGGGACACCTCACACCAGCATGAAAACAAAATGCAGAAGTGCCCCAAGCGAGGTGCCGAGCAGAAGCGTAAAAACCGTGATGAGGGCAGAAGCCTTTACCCCGATCTCCTTCATCAAAACGGCGATCGTCGAGATGCAGGGAACGAAAAGAACGCACACCAAAGCGAAAATATAGAGCTGGCTGCTTGTGAGAATGGAGGCAAGATCGGTCGTTCCTCCCATGATCGCGAGCGTCTCGAATGCCATCTCTTTTCGAAGTATCCCAAACATGAGAGCGGTGAATGCAAAGCCCGGCAGTCCAAGAACGGCAGTGGAGATCGGATCGATGAACGATTCAAACATCGCAACAAGGCCGAAGTATTCGAAAATTCCCAGAAACACGCTGCTGACAAGCAGAAGCGGCATCGCGATGTACAAAAACTCGCTTACCCGCATCCATGCTTTTTTGACCACATACTTCGGGATCGGACGGCGAAGCTGCGCCATTTCGAGGATCATCCCGTATTGCTCGCCCGGCGTGATCCGGGAAAGAATGCAGCCGAGAACAAAGACCAGAATGAAAACGATCCCGTAGATGGAGAATGCGGCGCCGAATCCGATGAATGAGGCAACGATTCCTGAGATGACAACCGTTCGCGCAGAGCAGGGAAGCATCGTCACGAGAACGGAGGCAATGATCCGTTCGCGTCTGGTCGGGAGAAAGCGCGTGCTCATGATCGCGGGCACACTGCAGCCAAACGAGAGAACAAGCGGGATAAGTCCCTGACCGTGAAGACCGAGATGATGCATTCCACGGTCGGCAAGGAAAGCGGCCCGTGTCAGATATCCGGTATCCTCCAGAATCGAGATGAAGATGTAGAAGAGAAACACGTACGGAAACGCGATCCCGAGACCCGACATGATGGCAAGGATCACGGCGCTGCCGACCGTATCAAAAAACGGCGACAGATTCAAAGCATGGAAAGGGTCCAGAAGATACGCCGTCATCACGCTTATGATGGCCTCCTCCAGAAATCCTCCAAGGAGGAACACGACCCCGAGGATCCCTACCATCGTGATGATCAGGATAGGGATCCCCGGAAACCCGCGGGTCAGAAGCGAGTCGAGATCCCGGCGCTTCTTCTGGGGTGTGATCGTCGTCACATCATCAGAGATCGCTTTTGCCGTGTTGTGACGGTTTGCCCCGATGATTTGTTCAGGAGACATCATATGCCGTTTTTCAATCTCTGAGGAGATGGCTGCTGCACTCTCCATTACCTCCGGTGAAAGCGTGCTCAAGGAAACGTTTTCCAGTGGAAAGAGTGCTTCGGCCGCGGAGAGATTGTGAAACTTCTGGAGGTTCTTTACCGCAGCTTCGATGTGATGATCGTATCGCGGAACGATTACCGGAACGGGAAGTTCGGTGCCGATGACGTAGTCGGCGATCTTGTCCAGATTCTTCCCCTCGGTCGCGATCGTCTCGATCACCGGAACGCCGAACTTCGCCGAAAGTGCGGCGGCATCGATGATTTTTCCGGCCGATCTGGCATCGTCCATCATATTCAAAACGATAACCAGAGGTTTTCTGATCTCGGCAGCCTGCAAAAGAAGATACAGATTCCGCTCGAGATGTTTGGCATTCAAAACCGCGACGATCAGATCGGCATCGCCGGTGATGAGGAATTCTCTGACGAGCTGCTCCTCATCGGATTTTCCCGACAGCGAATAAATACCCGGCAGATCGGTGAGCGAAAACTCTGTTTCGTTGTAGCGGACGATACCGGTCATCAGTCCGACTGTGGTTCCTGGATAATTGCTTACCTCGACACCAAGACCTGTCAGATGATTGAAGATGAGGGACTTTCCAACACTGGGATTCCCGATCAGAACTGCACGGCGCATCATTGGGTATTGCACCGCTCGACCAGAATATTCTCGGCGACCTCGGGACTTAAGGCGATATCACACCCTTTGACGTTAATTACGACCGCATGATTATCAAGCTTGCGCCGAAGCGTTATCAGTTCGCCGGGAATGACCCCGAGATCGATGAGTCTGCTGTGTTTTCCAAAACACCGGATCATGGAAACATGCAGGAGGGAGCCTTCCTCGCACTCGGACAAGGAGATGATCGGATTGCGTTTCGTGAGGCCGGCATGTCCTTCGTGCTCCTGAAAGACGGCATGCTCCATGTGGGCCGCGCGTCTTCCCCAGCGTCTCCCGCGCCCGGATTTGTGTCCGCCGGGTCCGCGCGTTTCCAGGAACGTGTCGAGACGTTCGATCGTCTCCGACGAGATGCTGTGCTCCATTTGGCATGCTTCTTTCGATGCATGATCCGGTTTGGTACCGAGAACGTCGGTGAGGAAACTGGTTAGGACCGCATGCTTGCGCGCCACCTGAGACGCCTTGACGGTTCCCTTATCCGTGAGTGAAAGTCCCTCTGCGGATTCGGTGACGTAGCCTTTGTCTTTGAGGCAGGTAACCGCTTTTTTGAGCCCGTCAGTGTTGCCGTTCACCAGATTTTCCAGATTAGAAACCTTTACCGCCGCTTTTCCGGTATTGAGTATTGCTTCGAGAATATCTTCTGAGAGTTCAAAGGTCATTATTACTATCTTAGTATCTTTGTTCTCAGAATATCTATGTTATGCCTTTGACATCATTTTGGAAAAGAGAGATTTCGGTTTTTCAACAGCGGAACAGGTTTCGGCAAATTTGCACCGGGTACAATACGGACCCCGGACTGCTTTCGGAATCCCCCCTACAAGCACTTTTTCAGCCGCCCTTAGTGCCAGAAACAATGCACGCCGATCCTGCGGCTCGACAACGACACTGCGTATCGTTCCTGACCCGAGATACTCGATGCGCCCGTAGAAGGGTTTGCCGAACATCTCTTCAAGACAGACCGCATAGCAGACCATGCGGAGCCGGTCGGAGAGATAGACCCCGCGGGTTGGCGCGTCGCCGCTTTTCACCAGAGAGAAACTGTCGTCGAAGAACCGGTCAACTTTCCCGTTGATTCCATATTTCTCAGAAAAAACCGGGACGTCATACCGTTCGGCCTGACGCCAGGTCAGCTTGCTGCAGGCAGCGACCATCTTTTCGAGGTAGGTGAGCGCTGGCTGATCCTCGGGCACCATATTTTTCAGTCCTTCCTCCCAGATATCCTCGACAGAAAGGATATCTCCGAGATAATAGGAAAGCTGTTTTGCAACTGTATATTTAATAGGCTCTTCGTAAGGGGTTTCGGTGGATTTTGCCAGGTAGAGCTGCATGGGACAGGTGCCTGCTTTCACCACATCTGTTACAGATATTGTATCGACCGGCATGACGACTCCATAAACATAAGTTCGTCTAACGCACTATTAATAATTATGGCAGGCAACGAACTCAACATTCAGATCCCTCAAAACCTTGATCCTGTGCACAGCAATATGATCCAGATCGCTTTCAAGGATGATGAGTTCACGATGATGTTTTTACATCAGCTCCCTATGGCAAACCAGGCAAAAGCCAAGGCTATCGTAGCGATCAGCCCAACGCATGCGAAGAAACTTCTGGCAGCTTTGGATAAGAGCGTGAAAGATTACGAGGCGAAGTTCGGACAGATCACCACTGGAGCGCATACCGATGGATCCGACACCGCGACGCTGCAGGGATATTCATAAATCAATAACCTATTTATTGTCTAACAGGCAATGTGTTTAAGCACATAATGTGCCGTCGTGGCTTAGCGGTATAGCGGCTGATTCGTAATCAGCAGGCCGAGGGTTCAAGTCCCTCCGACGGCTCTTGTTTTTACGTTCCGGTTTTCCGAGTCTTCTTCACGAGAACAACTCTATCTGCTTTCGGGATGCCCAACCCAGGTCTGCCCGTCAGAAGAGAACGGCATACTATCATAGTATGAAGCTCAAAAAAGTATACCCGTCCTGCACGCAGCGACGGGTTTTATCTCATCATCTCGATTCTTTTGATTGTTCGATCAGATCATATTTCCGACGAATGGCTCTGGCAGACTGGCCCGGAGTTTTTGCGGGAGGCTTCTGCCGCTTTATTTGTTTTTGTAAGGTTGCATGAATATTGCGTTCTATATGACACACCCATTCCGCTCACCGTGACACAACAAGTCCGCTGAAATGATACAAGAATTCCGCACATGACCCGCACAGATTCCTTTCAATCCGTCATAGCAAACATTCATACTCTTTTCTTCCAGACGTTCCCTCTGGCATATCATATGCCCAAGGAAAAGTCCTATGACCAATCACAAAGAGATCCTCCGATTAAAAAATCTGGGGATAGATAACCAACAGATCGCAGAATCATGTAATTGTTCGCGGTCAACCGTCAGCCGCACACTCAAACGTGCTACCGAATGCAACCAGAACTGGGAAACAGTGAAAGAATGGCAAAACGCCGAGGTCAGTATCCTCCTCTATCCGACCTCCGCTGCAGCTATTTCTTACCAAACTCCCGATTTTGCCTATCTTCATACAGAAATGTCCAAAAGCGGTGTAACATTAAACCATCTCTGGGTGGAATACTGCGATCAGTGCCGTCTAACTGGGAAAATTCCCAACAAGTCCACGCAATTCTACAAACTCTATCGTGACTACCTTCAGAAAAACAAAGCCACCATGCATCTTGAACACAAACGCGGTGAACTTATGGAAGTAGAC
>NIZU01000056.1:1642-13193 GCA_003315675.1 Methanocorpusculum sp. MCE | reverse complement strand
TATGGGGGTATGTCATGTGCGGAATTCTTGTATCATTTCAGCGGACTTGTTGTGTCATGGTGAGCGGAATGGGTGTGTCATATGGGACGTAATATTCAATACGACGCTTTCCGATGCAGGAACGGCATACAGATACAATATCGACAATCAGATCACGCGTTTCACCTACACATCCGATGATGCAGAATATGTGTTTGAAGGTCTCTTGACACGAGTGTTTGTGAATCCTGACGGTTCACTTTACCCGGCAACCAATACGAACTATGAGTTTGGTCATGTCTTCACCGCTGCGGACACAGCAAACATGCCCATTGGAACATCTACCTATGCAGTGAAAGGGTATGATGCGAACGGCAGATATGTGGGGAATACAAGTACAAATATTACGATCACGGTTGTGCCGGAGGGAGGTGAAACCCCGGCATTTGCCCTTCCGCTTTCTATTCTTATTGCGATCCTGACTCTTGGTGCTGCGGTCATCGTTATTCGAAAACTCTAAACCGTACCAACCCATTTTTTACTATATGCAGAGTCATATTTTCCTCACCGGCGATATTCAGGTGGGAAAAAGCACTATCATTCGAAATGTTATACCTGAACTCGGGATTACTCCCGGAGGATTTTGGACGTGTTGGGGCGATCTTCTCCCGGACGGGAGTGCGGATCTCTTTCTTTTAGGAATGGACGAAGCTCCTTCATCGGACAGGATCGCAGCCAGGCGGTTTGGCTCCGGCCGCGGCATAACCGCCTTTCCGGAAATTTTCGATGAGGTCGGGTCCCGTCTGATTGCCGAGGCTTCATCTTCTCCTTTGATCATAATGGATGAGCTCGGTTTCATCGAAAAGGATGCCGCAACGTTCCGGCATGCAGTTTTATCTGCCCAGAACGGATCCGTTCCGATACTCGGCGTCGTCAGAAATATGCAGACACCGTTTCTGGATAGCGTCCGGTCACATCCGAATTTGAAGGTAGTTATTATAACCAAGGAAAATCGTGAGGAAATTTTCGAGCAGGTCCTTGAAGTATGCAAAAAAAATTATTCGAGATAGGGTTTTATCTCGGCGAAAATCTCATCAAGCAGAGTTTTCCCTTCTGCCGGATCCTGTGATTCGGCAAAGACCCTGACCAACGGTTCCGTTCCTGATGGTCTGATCAAAGCCCATGCCCCGCCGCGTGTTATCCGCATTCCGTCACGGTCATCAATCGGGCAGTCCGCAAAATAGGTTTTCATATGGGCCACGATCTCTTTTGCCTGTCCGGTTTTTCGTTTTTCCTGATACATGGTGAATGCAGGTAGTTCTGCGATGAGCTTTGAAAGCGGCTCGGTCTTTCCGGCAACAAATCCGAGCATCGTTGCGGCGCTCATCCCGCCGTCTCTGCAGAACTGGTGGTTCGGATAAATGATCCCGCCGTTACCTTCACCGCCGATGATGACGTTTTCCCCGTTCGCGATGAGTTCGTGCATGGTCCGTGCCACGTAGATGCTTCCGACAACCGTGTAGGTGGTCGTGCAGTGGTATTTTTTACCGACCTCTTCGACGATGCCGGATGTACTGACCGGAGTTACGATTGTCCCTCCGGGATTTTTCTCGCAGAAGTATGAGGCGAGCAGGGCAAACGTGATGTTTCCATCCATGAAGGTCCCGTTTTCATCAACGAAGATTGCCCTATCCGCATCCCCGTCGTGTGCCACACCAAATGCCGCGCCGGTCGCCTGGACCATCGCTGAAAGGTTTGCAAGTCCTTCGGGACTCGGTTCAGGGAGTCGTCCCGGGAAGAGTCCGTTGAACTCGGCATTGATCGTGTGGACATTACATCCAAGTCTGCGCAGGATATCCGGGGTGGTGGCGGCCGCCGGACCGTTTCCCGGATCGACGACGACTGTTATCCCCTTGCCGCAGTCTTTTGGAAACTGTGCGACGATTGAATCGATATAGAGTTTACGTGCCTCTGGTTCTTCCGTGCAGCTGCCTACATTGTCCCATGCGGAAACGACCGATCCGTTTTGGATCATGAGTTCTTCAAGTTCGAGTGTCCGTTCGTCACCCATCTCGGTGCCGTCAGCTTCGATGATTTTTATACCGTTGTACTCGGGGGGGTTGTGTGAAGCGGTGATCATAACACCGCCGTCGAGTTTGTGATCAAGAACGAGGTACTGGTGGCCTGGTGTCGGGATCACATCGAAGTCGACAACGTCGCATCCGCATTCCATAAGGCCTGCACGTACCGCAGAACTCAGCGCCGGTCCCGATGTTCTGGTATCGCGGCCGATACCCACCTTTTTGCCTTCGCCGAGCATCGTTCCGAATGCTTCGGCGACGCTGAGAGCAAATACCGGCGTCATACCGACTCCAGTCACTCCGCGAACACCGTTTGTACCAAAGTATTTTTTCTCACGTTTTTCGAGTGCCATATTTACAACCGTCTGTGTAAGAGTATGTGCGGTCGTTCATAATAAGGGTTGAGAAAAAAAGTTAGGGGTAGCTATTATAGTGCGTCTATAGTGCGTCTTCGTCTTCATCTCCTTCGTCATCGCTTTCGGATGCGCCGCGTCGGCTGCTTAAAAGCACGTTTGCGGATTCGCCCAGTTTACGCATGATCTCGCTGATTTTGTCTTCGATGTCGATCTCATCGTCGATTTCCAGGGATGTTCCTTCGATCTCCAGCAGGAATCTGGCGACTTCGCTTGATTCGAAGAGGATGTCGTCGAGTTCATCCAGCGTGAAAAATCCGCACATCGCTCCGTAGAAGAAGGTCGCTCCGGATTTTCTGACCTTTCTTTTGAACGAGTTGCGTGCCTGATTGACGGCCTGGGGGCTGTACGGCTCCTCCATGAATGGGCAGCGTTCGGGGAGATGTTCGCCAATGAAGCCCATCCCTGCCCCGTAAGGTGTTTTGAAATCCGAACCGAGACGTGCGATCGCCCACTCGCGGGCGGTTATATAGGTTCGTTTTCTGAGGAAGACGTTGACTTTTCGATAGGTGGCTCCGTCAACTTTTTTGAATTTCTGATACTTGTTGATCTCTTCACTGCGGTCTTCCGCGGCAAAGCGGTCGTTTTGCGTCAAAGGAGCGTCTTCAATGAGATGTTCGTATTCGTCCATTGCTGTTATCAGAATATAGGGGTGCTAAGTATATTTTAGGGTTTGCTGGTTTGAAATCAGAGGCACATTTTCGTATCGCATCATATGGTTTATTCAACGAGTGTTTGAGGTAAGTTCATGTGGAGATGCGGGGTTGAAGTCATGTTTTGCGCAAGAGTATTCAGAAAAAAAAGGAGGTTGTTACTCGCTGTTTGCAAGCGGGAAGTAGCTGCGGTAGGCTTTTCTGCGTTCGTCGATGTCGGTGTGGATGTATATTTCCGTCGTCTGGATGGAGTTGTGTCCGAGATTTTCCTGGACGACGCGGAGATTATGCGAACGTTTGTAGAGTTCGCTGGCATAACTATGCCGGATTTTATGAGGGGTGATCCCTTTCGGGGCGTAAAGATTGAAGATGTGCTGGACGGTTCTGGGGGAGATGGCATTTCCATTCCTTCCTTCGAAGACCGGGCCGCTTATTTTGCCGTTTAGATGCTCGCGGATTTGGTTCAGCGTGTCTGAATCGCAGAATACGATGCGGATCTTTCCGCCTTTTCCTCTGACGCGGATGGTTTCTTCTTCGAAGTCGATGTGTTCTGCAAGAAGTCCGCATATCTCGGAAATACGCATTCCAGTGGCGTAGATCGTCCTGATGAGGAGGGCATTCCGGGGATTTTCAATGGAATTGATGAACTCCATAACTTCATTGTGCTTAAGGTATTTGAGTTCCCGATCCTTGATTTTCGGTCGGTCCACTTTGGTCATGGGGTTTGCTTCGGTGATATCCTGATTGATCAGGTATGCGTAAAATGAACTGAGGGCAGAGTTGTACTGGCGCAGACTGGCCGGGCTCAACTGCCGTTCATTCCGCAGAAGTGTAAAAAAATCCCCGATTTCATACGGGTTCGTCTCGATCTCTGCCCCCATCCCGATATTATTCAGTTCTTCGCTGGATGTCGGCATGACTCCTTCGGTCTCCTTCAGATAGGTTTCGTATCGTGCAAAAAGTTTCAGGATCCTCCCGTATGCTTCTATCGTGTTCTCTGCATAGTTCTTCGTCTGAAGATTGCCGAGATACCTGGGTATCCAGATGCTGAAGGTTCGTTTTGGGAGTGCCATATCGGGTCTGATTATCTCTTTATTCTTTGTGTAAATAATGATTGCGCATAATACATATTATGCGCAATAATTTTGTTGTTTTTGCGTCCAAAAATAAGCTTAATATGAGCCCAATTTCTAAATCAAACGCATTTTATGGGTTTTTAGGTTTTTGGCGGAATTCAGCATAATTTGCAGTCATCGTCCGGGCCGTTTTTTCTCGTCATACTGCTTTATGGAAATAACGGGCTTTTGAGAGGTTGTGATGATTTGGATGATGGATCCATATTGCCTACGTTTCGAATGGGCCGTAAAACGAAGATATGAAAGAGGTATTTTTTGCGATCCGGAAAATTATCTGCCGTGGGCTTGCGGCGGCACCGTAGTTTCTTCAGTTCTCCTAGTTTAGTTTTAAAAAAAGGGCGCTTCGATGATTTGAGTGGAAATGGTTGTGGGTAGTTTTCTTATCTATAATTTGGAATGTAGAAAGATTGGAAGATCTCTTCTAATATGGGGGCCGATCCTAACACTAGAGCAAACATTATGAAATTGCTAAACGTTTATCTATAACCTGAATTTGGCAGTTAGGGGAAATACCACATAATGAATACCCCGAGATTTTTTCAAAAGCCTTGGTAAAAGCTCTCGTGAGTTACTTACTTTTCAAAATAAATCTCCAATATTCCATATATTTTTTGATTGATGGGTGCGGGAGGGCGACTCCGGCGCGGAGCCCGACGCGGTGGAAATATCTTATGTCGAAGGCTCACGTTCATGTTCTGCTTAGCTAATCTGTCGTTGAATAGTCAGAATGGAAGGGATTAGAAGGTATGAGATGTATTTTGAAGGGAAGTGTCTTGGGAGTATTATCTCAGTTTCATGCTTCCCGAATTGAATTTATACCCAAACACCGCGTACGTAATATCAGAATATTCCATCACCATAGAACTACACGGAAACATATAGGGCCATGGCAGATAGGATATCCCCACCGCGTCGGGCTCCGCGCCGGAGTCGCCCTCCCACACCCCCCATAATCAGAAAAAAGAAAAGAGATGTGGGAGAAGTCTATTTGCCAACTATCAAATTCAGGCTATAACCTGATTTCCATCGATCCGGTGAAGTATGTGTCCAATAGGTTGCCATTCGATTCGTCGAAGAGCCAAAAACTGTATGAAATCCGTGTCATTATAAGGTGCTGCCGACGATTCGGCCATTCTTTTCCGCATACACATGTGTTTTTCCTTTGCGGATTGGTCTATATTCTGCCGATGCCGGGACAACAGTGCGATTTTTTTTTTGTTTTTTTTCGTAAGTTACACTGGAACAAACCTTTTTGCCTTAGGTAATAAACCATATGATGCTATATCTATCTGTGTTTTCAAACAACTCCTATTCAGCTCATCTCGTGCATGAAAACCATTATTATCTCTCCCGCATCATCTAATGACGAACATCATGGCAATCCTGAAAATAAGAGGGGGGGATCTCGACCTCGTCGAGTATGATTTCACCTCCTTCCACCCCGGAGAACACATTTACACAGATATTCCTGTTGTAAATGCTCCAATTCCGCAAAAAGGATCATTCAATGTCACCGTACCTGCACGTATCCATTTATCAGTGCTGGATATGAACCGCTTCTCTCCGGGCATGCCGGGAGGGGGAGGACTCGGATTTGCTTTACGGATTTACAGTAATGCAACCGTGTCCTGTACATCTGGAAACACCGTCATAGACTCCCCGCGTATTCTTCTGATCGAGCATCTGGTTGCCGCATTCAAAGCGGTGACCGGTTATAACGGAGGATTCATCATCCGTACGCAGGATCACGGCAAAGAACACGTAGGTCTCGGCTCCACCTGTACAATCGCTTCGGCGGTCGTTGCAGCAATGAATGAAGCCACGGGTTGTCCGCTAACCAATGATACCATCCGCAGACTTATCGGCCATAACTATGTTGAGGAAACCAACGAACCAGGAATGATCGCGTTCGGCTTCGAGACCGGCGTCGGTGCGGCAACCTCAATCTACGGCGGCATGAATATTCTAGGCGATCAACTGACCCATGTATATCAGCACGCGTTTGCCGAAGATAAAAATGTCTTCATCATCACGCCGAACATTCATGCCGAGGATGACAATGCCGGTCTCGAAGAGTTCTCCCTTCTCATGAACAGGGCACGAACCCTTGACTACCGCGACAGGGAACTCAAAGCCTACATGATTATGATGGACATGATCCCTGCGATCGAAAAAGGCGATCTTAAAAAGATGGGCGATGTAATGTGGGAGATTGAGTTCCGCGGTTCGAAGCGTGCAGAAGTCCAGCACCACACATTCATTATATACCAGCACATGAATGCCCTCAGGCAGGCAGGACTTGAGTTCGTCGCCATGAGTTCGGTTGGTCCGTCGATCTGTGTGGTTACTGAAAAAACCGAGCAGGAGATGAAACCGATCCTTGATTCGCTCGGTCTGGAGATTTCCGTCAGCACGAATGTCGACAACAGCGGAATCAGGATCAACACAGAGTAACTGCCGTTTATCGTTCAGGAAATAATACCACAGAGAAAAAGTATTAACCCTCATCTCTTCCAAGAATAGAATGTATGAATGTTAAACTTCTTGGAGGCGTGTTCGCCGTCCTTTTAGTCTGCGTGTGTGTCGCAGGCTGCATCGGGACCCAGACCCCGCCAGCGGAAACTGCTCCGGATGCACTGGTCGGCACCTGGGTGGGCGTAGAAAGCGGTCTGCTTGTTTCCTATGATATGACTCTTGTGTGTAATGAAGACGGTACGGCAAAACTCACCGGCTGCTTCAGCGGCGGAGGCTTGAGCAAAACCCTGAATGCAAACCTGAAATGGGAGTATGTATCGGGCAACCAGTATGTTGGAAAGAGCGGCGATAATTCACTTGCAATCTATCTGACCGGAGATACCCTTACCATTACAGTGAACCCGAAGAAGATGGGTATTGCAGACTTCGATATCGATTACGATGTCCACATGACCCGTTCGAGCGGCGCTGTTTCGACTGCAACTCCAACGACTACGGCCACCGTAGCTCCAACCACCACAACCCCCGATGCAGTTGTCGGAGGCTGGAAAGGCACTGAAGACGGTGTTGTTTCCTACGAGCTCACCATGGTCTACACAGCAGACGGAAATGGCGTGATCACCGGAACCTTTGATGTAATGGGACAGAAAAAGTCTTTCACCAAAGATGTGACCTGGGAGTATCTGAACGAGAACAAGTATCAGGCAAAATACGGCTCAGAAACGCTACCTCTGCAGCTCATTGGTACGGAACTTGTAGTAACACTTGTCCCGTCCAAGCTCGGCATCGAGGGAATGGATAACCCGCTATCGATTCCAACGAGCAAAATATAACCCAATCTTTTTTCACCTTCATTTACCCAAACTTTTTTCGTATCTGAGCCTAGAGAAACATATCTATGGGAAAAGTTCTGACGATCGTGCTCTGTCTCCTCTGTGTTGCCGCCGGTGCAGCGGCAGGGATGAATTACGATCGTATTTCCCCGTATCTGCCTTCATTCCTGCAGGATCTTACCGGGCCCGACGATCCTGCTTCGCCTACGCCTGTGCCAACCTCCACACAAACAATACCGCCCACGCTTACGCCGACGAAAATACCCACTCATACCATTACATCGACTCCAACCCATACCCCGACCAAAACTGCGCCCCCTACTCTCACGTCAACTCCTACGAAAACCCCTATACCCACCCTCTCTCCAACGCCTACCAAAACGCCGACTCCGATCGTAACACCCGTTCCGCTGCCGGAAGGGACGAAAGAGATCGTCGGCACCTGGGTCGGATCCAAGACCGTCAATCTGTTCATTCTCAAAGCGTCCGCTGACTTTCAAGTCGTCTTTAACGCCGACAATACCGCTCATCTGACCGGTACGCTGGATGCACCCGGTTACGATAATGTCCCAATTGCGAAATCATTTACATGGTCCTATCTTGGAAACGGCAGATACCGCGGAACCTACGGAGCCACATCGATCATTTTTACGATCGACGGGGACCTCATGACCATGACTGTTAACCCGTATGAACTAGGCCTTACCGAGAATAAGTTTCTTGATATGAACATCGATGTCGAGCTCCATAAACTCTAATCCATTTTTCCGCGGGTTATTTATCCCGGGCAGTTCATATATTGAACACTCAAAACCTCGGGCACTATTCATGACACACGAACAAAAAAATATCCTCTCTGTACGGGATATGGAACGTGAAGAAATCGACAAACTTCTCTGTTCCGCTGCCGCATTTGATCGTGGAAATTATACCGGCCGCGAACTGGAAGGCAAAATCCTCGCTGTCCTCTTTTTCGAACCAAGCACCCGGACCCGCATGTCATTCTCCGCTGCGATGATGCGTCTTGGGGGCAAGATCAAGAATCTCGGCTCGGTTGAAGCCACCTCCATCACAAAAGGAGAGACCCTTTCCGATACGATCCGCGTCATTTCCGGCTACTGCGATGCGATCGTTCTGCGCCACCCCAAAGAGGGTGCAGCCCGTCTTGCAAGCGCAGTCGCATCAGTTCCCGTCATCAACGGCGGTGACGGAGCAAGGAAGCATCCCTCCCAGACATTACTTGATCTTTTTACCATCCGGGAGTCGATGCGGATCGAAAACATCGATGTCGGACTCCAGGGCGATCTTCGGTACGGGCGGACCGTCCACTCTCTTGCTTTCGCTCTTGCCAAATACAATAACGTCCGTCTTCATACGATCGCTCCCGACGGACTCGATTTTCCCAGATATATTAAAGTGGATCTTCTCGATGTCGGCATCGAAATTATCGCCCACGATCATATCGAACAGGCGCTTCCTGAACTCGACGTCCTGTATGTGACCCGCCTTCAGCGGGAACGTTTCCCCGACCCGGTCGCTTTTGCTAACTATGCCTCCACCTACCGGATCACGCCCGAACTCCTGGAACTTGCCAAACCCGGCATGATCGTTCTTCATCCGCTCCCCCGCGTCGATGAGATCGACCCGGCGGTCGATGACCTTCCCTGCGCCAAATATTTTGAACAGGCGCATAACGGAGTGCCGATTAGAATGGCAATGCTGAACGAGGTGATCAACTAATGGTCAAAACGATTTCCGACGGGATCGTGATTTCGCCGATCAAAAACGGTACGGTCATCGACCACATAACCCCGGGCGAGGGGCTGACCGTTCTTCGCATCCTCGGGATCCGCGACGGAACAAATGTTACGGTCATCGTCGCGTCCAATGTTCCAAGTTCCCGCGGGGGCAGAAAAGACATGGTCAAAATCGAAAACCGCGAACTCTTAAAGGACGAAGTGGATAAGATCGCCTTGGTCGCTCCCGATGCAACGATCAGTATTATCAGAAACTTCAAAGTCTCGGTCAAAAAACCCGTTGAGGTCCCAAAGCAGATCATCGGCGTGATCAAATGCCCGAAGCCAAACTGCATCACGAATACCAAAGAGCCGGTCCAGAGCAAATTCGTTGTGCACCCGCGGGGATTCCGCTGTCAGTACTGCGATTCGCTCATCTCATCCGAGATGGACATCGGCGACTACATCTGAAGATTTTTGGCATTCCAGAGACGGATCTCTTCCTCGATTAGAGGCAGGGGAGCCGTTGTTTTTATCCCGGTATCGCAGAAATGGGTCCGGGTCGTATAATACCCGGCTTCATTCAGGCTTGCGATCAGCTCCTCCATATTCGGCGGCGAGACCTTCATGTTCCGGGAGATGATGTGGTAATCGTAATACGTGCAGGTATCCGGTTCTGCAAGCAGAAACGTCAGCATCTTTTCCATCTGTCGTTTGGTTCCAAACTGCATGCCAGCAAGGGCGGTCTGCATTTCGGCAAGGACCTCCTTTTCCTGCAGAGGGCCCATCCACAAGGGGCCCACAGGTATGGTCTCTACGCCGCAGTGCGGACAGATATGCGTTTTCGGGAAAAGCTCTCCTTTCTGTTCTGCACGGTAGAGACACTTAGGGCACTGCATGACAAAACCGATCTGTGCGAGCGTTTCATCGGCTGCCGTGACTTTTCCTAAAACTCTGACATGCGAACGGAAGTAGTGGGACTTCGCAAAACTCAGGATCGGCTTCATGCCGCGGTCGTACTTCACGAGTTCCCTGGCCATCGTTCCCATCATCATCCGAAGACCCACTTCCGCATGATACTCGGTGTTTCTCGGCGTCGCAAAATATCTGCGGCACCCTGCCTTGAAATGGGCTCCGCAGAGAGGGGCCGTGTCCGTCGCCGTTACAAAAAGATAATGTTTTGCGGCCCGTGACGCGGCATCGAGAAAAGGTACCGGGGTGCCGAACGGATCGAGGTCGATCGAATCGAATCTGGCTGTGCACATCAGCTGGTTCGCATCATCGCAGATCACACTGATGTCGCCGCCGAGTTTTTCCGCATTGTATTTGATGATTTTGACCGCCTGCTCGTCCCGGTCGTTGATCGTGACAGGAATCTTTGCCTCGTTGGCGATTCGAAGGCCGCGGACTCCCGTCGCCGCCATCGCGTCCAGATAATCCTCCGGCTGAACGATCTTTGTTAAGAGCACCGTCATATCACGGTTGAACTCCATTTTGGTATTGTAAAAAACCGGTGCCGAACCTGGGGGAAACTGCGTTGTTTCATCCTGGACCGGGGCGGTAAAAGTAGTGCTCCCTTCCGTAATCTCCCTGCATTCCATGATTGAACCCCAAAAATGTAAACGGGCATGTAGGGATTCGAACCCTAGATCTTCAGCTTAGGAGGCTGATGCCATATCCTGGCTTGGCTACATGTCCAGATTCCTACATACATTTATTTGCGGCGCGGGGGATATCTTTTTCGAAGCGGCACACCCACACATACTGATACATGAGTCTGGCTGGTTATGGAAAAATCATCCGTCCGATGAACGCAGGCGTTTCGGGTGTCACGGCAGGCATCGCCTACTTTATCGCTAGCGGTACACAGCCGCTGTTTTCGGTTCTGCTGTTTTTCATCGTGCTTGTGATCTGCGGAGCAGGAAACGTGCTGAACGATTACTTCGATCTGGAGATCGACAAAGTGAACAGGCCCGACCGTCCGATCCCGTCGGGAAAAGTTTCTCGAAATGGAGCGGTCGTCTGGGCAGGGGTTTTGTTTGCCGCCGGGTTCATCGCCGCCTGCTTTACGAACTTCTGGTGTCTTGGAATTGCTCTTGTTAATGTCGTCATCCTGATCGTCTATGCGGCAAAGTTCAAAGGGATCTCGTTCCTGGGTAATCTGAGCGTAGCCTATCTTTCGGGGAGCATCTTCCTCTTCGGCGGATTTCTGGTCGGGCCTGAGTCATTCCTTGTTATGNTGCCC
>NIZU01000056.1:0-1636 GCA_003315675.1 Methanocorpusculum sp. MCE | reverse complement strand
GCCATCACGTTCTTTGGCACGCTCGCCCGCGAACTTCTCAAGGATGCCGAGGACATCGAAGGGGACCGGCTTGGCGGGGCACGGACCCTTCCGATGCAGATCGGGGTCAAAAGAACTGCTGTTCTCGCCGTGATCTTTATTCTATGCACCGTTCTCTGTAGTTTCGTTCCGTTCCTGACCTGGGGCGTTGTGTATCTGGTACTGATCGGCGTCGTGGATGCGTTCATCCTTCTTGTCACGCTGAGGTCGCTGAAGTTCGAGACGCCTAAGGAATTGACCGCGTCAAACTGCACGACGTATCTGAAGTACGGGATGTTTGCGGCTCTCTTTGTGTTTCTGCTGATGGAAATCCAGGCAGTTTTTCTTTGAAGCACCTATAATTCAGAACATATTAATATGCCTGAGGTAGAAGGATTAATAAGCATACTTGGGGTAGCATGAAGGTAGTTGTAAAAGATAATCTGCACACGGCAGAGGCAGGATCGTACTTCCGCGGCTCGGTGAAGATCGAAGGGGATTTTCTAGTCCCGCCCCGTACCTATTTTTGGCGTGATCTTGTCGTTACCGGCAGACTCATGTTATGTCCCGAGTCCCATGTTGCCGGCAACGTGATCTGTAATGGTGCGGTGATCTGTCACGACTCGATCATAGAAGGGGAGCTGAACTCGGGGACCGAGCAGCTTACCGTTTGCGATAATGCAAAAGTCCTGGTGATCCGGTCGGACGGGAACGTTCTGCTTCGCCCGGGGGTCGTTTCGGCCGAGGTCCGCGGCGTCAATATTCTGGTGATGGGCAAGGTTCAGTGCGGGAAGCTGATGGGCAAAAATACCCGCGTTGTTACGAACTAACATCCATCTTTTTTTACTTCTGCCGTATAAGTATTAGGTATGACAGATGTCGTTTTGATCTCCGGAAGCCCGCGGGCGAAAGGAAACACCGAGTTTGCACTGAATGTCTGCAAAGACGCGATTGAGAAGAGGGGCCTCTCGGCAAAGATCATCTCTCTTCGCGGGAATCCGATCCAGGGATGCATCGCCTGCGGCGAGTGCGGCAAAAACGGAAAATGCTGCCTGAAAGACGGACTGAACGATATCATCGATGAGGTGAAGGCGGCGGACGGTCTTATTCTTGGAGCACCGGTCTACTTTGGAACGGCCCGCGGAGATATGATGAACCTTATCCAGCGTGTTTCGATGGTTGCACGGGTGAACGGGAACTGGCTTTCAGGAAAAGTCGGCGGCCCGGTTGTCGTGGCACGCCGCGGCGGTCTGACCTCGACGCTGCAGGAGATGCTGATGTCCTTTTTCATCTCGGATATGATCGTCTGCGGATCTTCCTACTGGAACATCGCGTTCGGCCATGCACCGGGCGATGTCGCAAAGGATGCAGAAGGCATCGCGACGCTGGAGAAGTTCGGCGATAATGTTGCGAAGCTGATCATTCAGCTGAGAAAATAAATCTGAGAATATCTATCAACCCATTTTTTAACGCGAATCATGATTTATGGAAGATTGGCTACATCCCTACCCCCTCACCCCCCCTCACAAAAAAGAAAAATACTCATTATTCCTTGACGTTTTTTTTTAATTTACACTCTGTTTTGAATCGTTTTCACCTGATAGATATTATAACAAAA
>NIZU01000055.1 GCA_003315675.1 Methanocorpusculum sp. MCE | reverse complement strand
TGGAGTTCGAGGTCGCGGACCCGTTCCATGAGGTCGGCATAGTCGCGTTCGAGTTCTTCGAGGCGTTTTTCCATGTTTTCCTGGGATGTCATGTATAGGAGATTGGCTACATCCATACCCCCTCACCCCCCCCAAAAAAAGAAGAATACCCATTATTCCTTGACGTTTTTTTTTTAAATTTACACTCTGTTTTGAATCGTTTTCACCTGATAGATATTATAACAAAATGCAGCCAGCATATTTTTCACTCGTACTCTTTGCAGCGTTGTTACCTTTACCAACCCTGCATGAAAAACATTTTTGATCACTACATAGGGTCTCTCGCCCTTTGATCTCTTCCTACTTATTCGCAGATTTCTCAGTTTATCTCGTATGCCAATGGGATGCCCTCTCGCTCCCCTTTTCATTGTGGCACTATATCCCTTGCATTTTGCTCCCTGATATCCCCGATCCCGATAGACCACTTCTCCTTTTTCTGAGAGGTCCACCTGACTATCATGAACATTTGCCGTGGTGGTTTCAATGCGTCGAATAAGATCGTGCGTCGTATCCATGATGGTATGAAGTTTATAGCCATAGTGCATTTTGCCGTTCTTGGACATGATTTTTCCATCTTTATCCCGTCGTGTTTTTGCCTGATCTCCTCGCGGCGTGTCTTTCTTACAATGACCGGGTTCAGCATACACAAACGTTGCATCCTGAATCATACCTTGTTCAATTTTCAGACCTTTCAGGTCAAGTTGTCTCTGAAACTCCTGCCAGACCACTGTATCAACGCCTGATTCGGACATGCGCTCCCGAAATAACCAGATCGTTGAATTGTCGGGTATTTTGTCAGGACAGCCAAGAGTTCGCAAGATCGAATCTTGCTCACCGTTTCGGGCTAACGCCCTCACTTACCATGCCAAAAAGAAAGACGATCATAAATTTCACGTTCAACGGCTAGATCAGACAGATTATACCAGACTTCCAGAAGCTGAATCTTGAACATAAGTATGACATCGACATTGGGATGACCGCCCTTGCCGGATTTATTTGCATACATGGATTCAAGAAGAGGGCGAAACACATCCCAATCAAGTGTTTTACCAACGTCGGAGAGACGGTCGCCAAGTTTTTCATAACGTTCGTGATATGCCTGGTTGAGACCAAAGCTGCTGAAAGTCCCCATACATACTACTCAACGTACGAAAAGAAAGTACTTTCTGTCAAAAAAAAGGTTGTTAGAAATTCTCAGATTAGATATCCGGAACGAATTTGGTTCCGTAATGGATGATCCCGTCCGAACCTTCGCGGTCCAGAACACGGAAGACGGACTTGACCGGCATACCGATGTGGACCTCGTCGGGTTCGCAGATGAGATGGGAGGTGACCCTTGTTCCTTCTTCGAGTTCGATGATCGCGAGAACATACGGTTTCAGTGCGGAGAACTGATCGCTTGCTGCGGAAAGGACCGAGTAGGTCAGGACCTTTCCTTTCCCGGAGAACTGGCAGGGGACAATTTTTCCATCCCGGCGGCAGTGCGGACAGATTGCTCTTGGCGGGAAGAATACATCCCCGCAGGTATCGCATTTCGTTCCCACCATGTTGTATCTCTGGGGAATCTCTCTCCAGAATCGTGCTACGGTCATCTCAGGCCCTCCCGAAGATGTGCGATACAACGGTTGCGCCGGTTCCTCCGACATTCTGGGTCATACCTATTTCTGCTCCTTCGACCTGACGTTTGCCGCCTTCGCCGCGAAGCTGCTGGACGACTTCCCATATCTGTTTGATACCGGTTGCACCGACCGGGTGGCCGCATGCCTTGAGACCTCCGGACGTGTTTACCGGAAGCCTGCCGCCAAGCTGGGTCTCGCCCTGCTCGGTGAACTTGCCGGCCGTTCCCTTCGGAACAAAGCCGAGATCCTCGATCGCACAAAGTTCGGCGATCGTGAAACAGTCGTGAACTTCAACGAAGTCGATGTCCTTTCGTTCGAGTTTGGCCTGACGGAACGCCGAGTTTCCTGCGGCGACCGTGGCACCCATGGTGGAAAAGTCCGGCCGGTCGTGTAAAGCGATCGTGTCGCCTGCCTGGGCTGAGGCAAGGACCCTGATCGGCGTGTCGGTGAACTCCCGTGCTTTTTCAAGCGGGCAGACAACTATGACTGCGGCACCGTCGGAAACGGGCGAGCAGTCGAAGAGTCGGAGCGGGGAAGCTACGAGGGTCGAGTTGATCACGGTCGACTGGGTGATCTCGTTCTGGAACTGGGCGAACGGGTTTCTTGCTCCGTGGTAATGGTTTTTCACCGAGACCTGGGCAAGCTGTTCGCGGGTCAGTCCGTACTTGTGCATGTAGTCGCATGCGATCATCGCATACAGACCGGGGAAGGTTGCTCCTGCAAAACTCTCCCATTCTCTGTCGGCTGCTCCGGCGAGAACATCCGTCGAATCGCCTACATCGGTCATCTTCTCGACACCTGCCACGATAACGACGTCGGACATGCCGGAAGAAACTGCTGCTACGGCCTGACGAAAAGCAAGCCCTCCGGACGCACAGGCAGCCTCGACCCGGGTAGCCGGGGTGTGGAGATCTCCGCCGAGTCCCACGTAATCGGCAACGAGTGCCCCAACGTGTTCCTGACCGACGAATCTTCCTGCAGACATCGAACCGACAAACAATGCATCGATCTGCTCTCCCGCCACATTTGCATCTTCAAGTGCGGCGATTCCTGCTTCTGTACACAGATCACGGAAAGATGTGTCCCATCTTTCTCCGAATTTCGTGATTCCTGCACCTATTACTGCTACATCTCTCATGATACACCTCACATCCGGATCTTGCCCTTGTGCCGGGCATACACTGCATAGTCAAGATACTTCTTTGTGGAAAGCATCTGTTCAACGGACGGACCCTGGGAACGGTCGATCTTATGCAAAATCGCGTCGGTCACGGTGATGTCGAAGGCATCGGATCCGGCGCCGCTGCCGTAGCTCGTAACGAAGATCCGGTCGCCGGGTTTTGCCACATCTAAAACTGCCGCTAAACCGAGAGGAACAGCGCCGCTGTAGGTGTTGCCGAGCGTGGGGGCCAGAAGACCCGCCTTGATCTGGTCTTTCGTGAATCCCAGCATATGTGCTGCTTTCTGCGGGAACTTGGCATTCGGCTGGTGGAAGACTGCATGCGTATAATCGGAAGGCTTCGTTCCGCGAAGTTCCATCATCAGCTTTGCAGCCCCAAGGGTGTGTTTGAAGTATCCGGGGTCACCGGAGAATCTTCCTCCGTGTCTTGGATAATCCTCTCCTTCGCGACGCCAGAAATCCGGCGTGTCGGAGGTAAAAGAGCAGGTCTCATTGATCACCGCTATCGGATCATCATTGCCGATAACGTATGCCGCCCCTCCGGCAGCTGCCGTATATTCCAGTGCATCGCCGGGGGCTCCCTGAGCGGTGTCCGCTCCGATAGCGACGGCATACTTCATCATTCCTGATGATACGAGACCCATCGTGGTCTGAATAGCGGCAGTGCCGGCTTTGCAGGCGAATTCGTAGTCTGCAGCCGTCATAACGGGCGTTGCACCGATTGCCTCTCCGACGGTGACTGCGGTCGGTTTGACGGCATAGGGGTGTGACTCGGATCCTACATAGACTGCCTTTATGTCGGCAACGTCTATTGGACGCCGGCGAAGGGCCGAGCGTGCGGCCTCGACGGAAAAGGTGGCCGTGTTCTCATCGTAATCGGGTACGGCTTTTTCTAAAACGCCAAGACCGCCGGTGATCTCCGCGGCATTCGCTCCCCATACACGGGCAATCTCTTCGACTTTTATTCTGAAACGGGGGATGTATGCCCCGTAGGTGATTATGCCTACCATTGTGTTTTCCTTAAACGTGTAACGAGATCCTGAACTCCCAGGGGCGTACAGAGAACGGTAATGTGATCTTTTTCTGCAAGCTTTTTGACGAGCGGGTTGACATGTGCCTCCTCTATCCCCTGAAGGATAACATACGTGGGTTTGAACGGTGTCACGCGGATCGCGATCATCGGGGATTTTCCGGTCGAAATATCCGTGAAAATCAGAGCGCGTTCCGTACTCCAGCCGTAAATGCGGTTGAACTCATTGGGCGAAAGATTCAGAATGGCATTGGTACTGTTGATAACAGTGTAGCCGAAGATTTGTGAATCCAGCTCCCCGCAGATGAGGGTACATTCGATCAGTTCCGATAATTCCCTGATCGGAATGGATGAAGCGAAGTCATGAATATCATAAATGACCTCGTCGTCGTAATCCGAGAACAGGAGTTTGCCATACTTTTTGATGTATGTCCCACCATTTTCTTCGTCAACATTCAGAAGCGAGTCTACGATTTTCCCAACGACACCCGTTCCCGGACTTTTCCTCCTGCCGCTTTCATAATCGCTGATAACGGACGGAGAGACTCCAAGATGGTCTGCGAGTACACCTGGAGCTATCTGAAAACTTGTACGCCATTTTTTCAGAGCTTTTCCCGGTGAATCGGAGAGGGTGATTTCGCCTGCCATTTTCTCGGCAAGCTGCTGGCGAAGTACCGGCTTCATACCTACCTATATTTCGTTACTTACATAAGAAGTTGATTGTCGAATTCGTCAATACGCGAACACGAACGACCGATACTAACTCATATATAGTAATCACTCCAACAACGAGTTATGGAGACAATAGATGCTGAGGATGCAGCCTGTCTGCGGCGAATCGCTCTGCTTGGAGGGTGTAAAGGCCCGGTGCGTCTTTCCACGCAGGCACTGGGAGACCAGCTCGGAATCAGCCAGCAGACCGCGTCACGCAGACTTCAGTCGCTCGAGAAAGCACAGATGATCTCGCGGACCGCCGAGTCGACCGGCCAGTTCGTTCTCGTAACCAGATCGGGAGAGGAACATCTCCGGCGCGAGTTTTCCGAGTACGCCAAAATATTCGATGTAAAAGACGAGCAGTACATCCTCACGGGGACGGTCATGTCCGGGGTGGGCGAGGGAAGATACTATATGTCGATCCCCCATTATCAGGAGCAGTTCGAAAAACTCTGCGGATTTACTCCGTATCCGGGGACACTCAACATTAAACTCAATCCGCAGAGTGTTCAGATCAGAAAACGGATGGACTCTTTGGAATGGACGATCGTTCCGGGCTTCAAAGATGAGCACCGGATGTTTGGCGAGGCACGCTGCATAAAATGCACGATCTCGGGGATTCCGTGCGCAATCGTCGTGCCGGGACGGACCCATCACCCGGAAGAGGTCATTGAAGTCATATCCGGAACCCAGCTCCGCGATGCCCTTGACCTGAAAGAAAACAGTGACGTCGTTGTGGTCATTGGATAATCCACAATCTAATTTCAGCAACCTTTTTTTCCGCATCCACGATACGAGGATCAGTATCCGTACAGTCTGTGATCACTCGAAGAGAAATATTTCTTCGACGGTAGTCTGAAAATACCGGGAAATCCTGATAGCCAGTTCAAGGGACGGATCATACTTGCCTTTTTCTATGGCAAGAATCGTCTGGCGGGTTACACCCAGTTCTTTTGCCAGAGAATCCTGGGTTAGATCGTGCATAGCCCGGTAGACCTTGATCTTATTCTTCATCTTCGCCCCACACCCCAAACTTGCGGGCGTAATAGAACCTGAATCCGACATAGATGAAGAGTGCCGCAACAATCATAATGAGCTGCAGTACGGCAAATAACCCCAGCTGCGATATCGGAATCGTCTCGGGCGGGACGGGAAAATACGATACTGATTCAAAACCCCCGGCAGGGAGCATCACGTCATTTGGGCGATGATAGGTAAATGACTGAAAACCCAGAGGACCGCTGAACACATACACGATCGTAGCAAGATTCACGGTCAGGAAAAGAACGACCGCGGCCTTGATCGTTGCGGCGGCGGTTTTCATATCTATCAGAATGCTCCGTTCATCCTGAACGATGTCGGTAACACGTTTTTTCAAAACCAACAAAAGCACCGCCGCGAGAATAACGGAAACTGCGATGATAATCGGGCTCGAAAGCTCTATCGAGAGCCAGAATAAGAGAAGAAGCAAGACAGCCATCAGACCGCATATAATATAGAACGTATTTTTCTTCATTGGTTAGTCCTACTTTATGTTAATTGAACACTATAAGGATTTGCAAAATATAAATATCCGCCCAAGTGTGTGTGGGCTGGGGCGGATACTTGTGTATGGTGGTATGAGAAAAAATCTGATTCTGCTTTTTCCTGTTGTGTACTGAAGAACAGGAGGGCGATCCCCGTCCATCCTATACTCCGGCGTATAATATATTTTACATAATGTAATATATAGTTTCCGTCTCGAGGGAGGGGATGCCCCCGTTACAAGAAAAAGAAAAATCTCCGGACCCTCTATTTTGGTGTGGGCCGGATCCGGAGTTCACTGGTGTGTATATGGTTCCATCAAAGGAAATCTGTGTTGTCTGTGTCCTGAAGAATCGGAAGACCCGACACTTCATTAACCTGTATATCATTCATTTAACAATATAAACATTCTGAACATGGAACTCTGCGTGAAAGTTAATCTCCGTAAAGAACCCACGATAGAGATAAGAATGCCTCAAATCACCGCCGGAAAAATAACAGACCAGCCGCGCTTCCTCCCAATAACAACGGAAGAACTGAAAAATACCGGGAAAACAGCCCCGGATATTATTCTCGTATCGGCCGATGCCTATGTCGATCATCCGTCATTTGCCGCCGCTTTTATTGGGCGGACGCTGATCAACGCAGGATTCACCGTTGCCGTAATAAGCCAGCCCGACTGGAAGGACAGAGAAGGAAAGGACTTCGCCCAGTTCGGAAAACCGAATCTCTTCTTCGCCGTTCTTCCCGGAGCCGTCGATCCGATGGTGAGTGCCTACACCCCGGCACTCCGGCGCCGGCATGACGATGCATACTCGCCCGGGGGGAAACCCACCCGACCGGAAAAAACGACCCTCGTTTACACGAATATCCTGCACCGTCTGTTCAAAGACACGCCGATAATCATCGGAGGGATCGAAGCAAGTCTCAGACGCTTCGCCCATTACGATTACTGGAGCGACTCGGTAAAGCAGGGGATTCTTGCCGCCGCTCCGGCCTCGCTTCTCGTGTACGGAATGGGCGAACTTCAGATGATCGAGATCGCGTCCCGCCTGAAATGCGGCGAAAGCATCAAAGATCTCACTAACATCAGGGGTACCTGCTACACAATATCTATTGCAGCGTTCAGGGAACATCCGCCGGCAGGAACCATCCTACCTGCATACCCGGATGTCGTAAACAAGGAAAAATATGCAGAGGCGTTTAAAATACAGTACCTCTCGAAGGATACGCTGATCCAACCTCATCCGAAAACGGTCATCGTCCAGAACCCTCCGGCGAGGCCTCTTACCAAGGAGGAACTCGACATCATTTACGAGCTGCCCTATACCCGAAAACAGCACCCGGCATATAAGGAACCGATCCCGGCACTGACCCCGATCCAGTTTTCCATCACCACCCACCGCGGCTGTTTCGGCGCCTGTTCTTTTTGCGCCATCACCCATCATCAGGGAAAGGAGATCGTTTCGAGAAGCGAAGCGTCCATTTTGAGAGAAGCGGAAAGGATCACCAAAATGCCGGAGTTTCGGGGAACGATCTCGGATCTGGGCGGGCCGTCCGCGAACATGTATGCCTGCAGCTGTACAAAATGGGAGAAAAACGGGCCGTGTATTGACAAAAACTGTACGACCTGCCCGTCACTCAAACTTGGAACCGCCGAACAGTTGTCACTCCTCAGAAACGTTTCCAAAGTCAGAAAAGTCAAGCATGTCTTCATCAGTTCGGGGGTGAGATACGACCTCATCCCCAAAACGGAAGAGGGCGACCGCTACCTGAACGAACTCACTGAACACCACATCTCCGGCCATCTGAAAGTCGCACCCGAACATATCAGCGACCGGGTGACGCAGCTGATGAACAAACCCGGAAAAGCCGTATTCGATGCCTTCTGCAAACGGTTCGATGCCCTGCAGAAGGACAAACCAAAGCGGCAGTACCTCGTTCCGTATCTTATGTCGTCCCACCCCGGATGCCGGATAGACGATATGGTCACCCTTGCCCTTTATCTTAGAGAGAAAGGGATGTACACCGAACAGGTCCAGGACTTTACCCCGGTCACGATGACGCTTTCAACGGCGATGTACTACACGGGGATGCATCCCCTTACCGGAAAAAAAGTCCACGTGCCTCTCGGGGAGGAGAAGCGGATTCAGAGAGCTCTGCTTCAGTGGAAGGATCCAAAACAGTATGATTATGTCGTCTCCGGGCTTTTGAAAGCAGGAAGATCCGACCAGATCGGCGATCTGGTTCCGAATAAAGGTCTGCCCCCGGTGAGAAAACCTGACGGTTTCAAAAAAAGAAGAAGTTAAACCTGTATTTCCTTTTCCTGCTCACATGTAAGGGGTTTGGGCTTTTCTCCTTTGAAGAAGAATCCCCGGTAAATCATCGGGACGATCACCGTCGTCACAAGAGACACGACCACGATCGCGATGAAAAGCTCGTTTCCAAGCTGGAGAAGATGTGCAGACTCCGTTGGATCGACGGCCGCGGCTGCCATCTCCTGGAAATGATTCAAAGCGATAAGACCGACGATCATTGCCACTTCGCCGCGAGGAGTCATACCGAATCCGACTATCGCCGCATCCCGCCAGTTCATCCCTGTGAGTTTCGCCGGGAGGCCGCAACCGATAACTTTCGTGATGACGGCGACGACCGTCAGGATGGCAATAAACAGAATCATGTCCTGCGTGAGGTACCGCAGATCCGCGATGATACCAAGCGAGACGAAGAATATCGCCGCGAAGATGATATACAGATACTCGGCGCCGAGTTTGATATCCATACTATGTTTCAGGCTCACCCTGTTCACGCAGACACCCGCAAGGAAGGCCCCGACAATAGCGGAGATTCCCACCATTTCAGCCATCATTGCATAGAAGAATGCGATCATCATCGCAAAGATGAAAACAAATTCAGGGAACTGCCAGACGATTTTCGTTTCATCCATCTTGGTGATCAGGAACGGGATGATTTTCACCCCGACACCAGCAGCAATAATCACGAAGCCGAATGCCTTGGTAATGGTTAAACCGATTCCGAGAGGGACAAGCTCGCCGGTCGAGGCAAGATCGGTACAGATCGAAAGCACAATCAAACTTAAGATATCATCGATGACCGCAGCTCCGATGATGGCCTTCGCAAAAGGCTGATGGAGTTTGCCCATCTCCCGCAGAACATTTGCCGTGATCGCGATACTCGTCGCGGTCAGCGCGGTGCCAATGAAAATGGCACTGTAAAAGTCCATGCCGAAGAACACCGCGGTGATGTAGCCCCCAACCCATGGGACGATAACGCCGATGAGGGCAATTACCATGTACCGCCAGTTTGTGATATCACGCAGCTCAAATTCAAACCCTATAACAAACAGCAGAATGATTGCGCCAAGACCAGCAAGACTCTGGACAAAATCCGTATACGTAATGAGTCCCAGGACGCTTGGACCGACGATCAGACCGACCAGAATCTCGCCTATGACCGCGGACTGGTGGATCCGTGTAGCGAGAAGATAACCACCCAGCGCAACGAACAACAGAAGACTCATCTGAAATTCGATGGTGGATATGAGTTCTTCCAACATAAGTATCTTGAATTTAGGTTCTGCTAGTAAAATGAATTTCTCTTAATGCCTTCGGATTTCAAAAATCGGGATCCTGTTTTGCCGGACAATAATTGCATAACGCCTGCGGGAGATCTTTTTCCCGGTCGCGGATCGGGCAGTAGACAATGTCGCCCGCCTGCCGGATGCGAAAACCTCCCGGAAACGGCATGCCGACTGGATGACCGCAGCCCCCTTTTACGAACATGACGTAGGCAAACACCAGACGATAGAAGAATTTGGACAAAGGATGATTCTGGGTCGGCCTTGGACTCTGCGAGGGGACTGACTCCTGAAAACAGTAGTCGGGAACGTCGGTCCAGTATTTTTTCCAGAGAGCATGGTCAGTCAGCGGACCCGGGCAGATGGTTTTGGCCCGGTAGTCCTGCATGAACGCATGATACTGATCGAAGAGATCCATGCAGTACGGCCGATACAACCTGCGGTACGGATTGGGGAGGCGTTCCGCTTCGCACTTCAGGTAGCCGCCGATATACTGGAGATCGAATACCGTGTATGCGGAGAGAGCCCGCCCGATAATACCTGCAGCCTCGGATTTCGAGGAGACCGAAAGAAGAGCCGTGACCGTCTCTTCGATAAATTCCCGGGAGGAGGAGGCCGAACGCGAAAACATGTCCATGGAGTGAGTACCATACGTTGGCCGCGACACCCCATAAAATCTGTGTGCCGGCAACAACACATGTTTATATTCGGATACGTCAAACTACAGTGTAGTTTTCATGGACATTCTCTACGCTGTAGTCATCATCATCGGTCTTGTCGCCTTCGAGACCGTGGCCAGCATAGATAATGCCATTATTAATGCGGATATTCTTTCCACGATGAAGGCCTGGGCCCGCCGCTGGTTCCTAACCTGGGGTCTTATCATCGCGGTGTTCGGCGTCCGCGGTCTTCTGCCCTGGGCCATTATATGGGCATCGGCGCCGTCACTCGGTCCGATCGGAGCTCTTACCGCGACTTTTTCCGGCGACGAGACGGCGGCACTCGCGATTGAGCATAGCGCTCCGTTCCTTCTTCTCGCCGGAGGGGTGTTTATGATTTTTCTGTTTCTGCACTGGTTCATGGTAGAGCAGAAGAACTGTATTGTGCCGGGAGAACTTGCATTCTCCAAAACAGGCCCCTGGTTTTATGCGGCGGCCGCGATCATTCTTCTGGCAATCGTTTACTTTACCGTTCAGATAAATCCGTTCCTCGCTGTGGCGGCAGTTGCAGGATCGGCGATCTTTTTTATCATGCAGGGATTTCGGCTGTTTGCAGATGCCAAATCCCTGGAGCTTGAAACAAAAACGGTTGACGTGAATGAAACGGGACACAAGTCCGACATCAGCAAACTGATGCTTCTCGAAGTGATCGACGCGACATTTTCCATCGACGGCGTTGTCGGGGCATTCGCATTCACGATGTCGGTTCCATTAATCCTTATTGGAAACGGTCTTGGAGCATTAGTGGTCCGTGAACTGACGATTCGAAATGTCGACAGCATCCGGAAATATGCCTATCTTAAGAACGGAGCGATGTACTCGATATTCTGTCTGGGTATCATCATGTGCTCGGAAGGATTCGGTCTGGAACTGCCGATCTGGCTCGCACCCCTGCTTACTGTGAGCATCGTGGCGGTTTTCTTCTGGCTCTCCCTGAGAAAAATCAAGAGACATGACTACGGAACGTGTCCGGCGCCGAGAAAAGAGTAATTTTTTTTAGAGAGGATTTCTGCGGTGTTATCCTCAATCCACCGCGTAAGTCCTATTTTGAATAGTATATACTCATACCTCACATACTTTACGTGAATTTTACGCAGACCGCGTAAACATTAAAAACCTGCGAATCATCTTCTTTTTCAAAAAATACCTAATATAATAAAAATACAAATATAATTAAAACGAAATTTACGTAAGAGAGAAAAACGCCCAGCAAACTATCTGAACCCCCAAACCCTATGCATTTCCCAAAATCGCGTAAACACGTAAACATCAAAAATCCAGCCATCCATATCCCTCCAAATCAAAAAAGAAGACCGGGAATTGTTCACGTACAATCCGTAATCACCATCCACTCACGGCAGCTCAGACCTTTCTACAGTGAATAGCCGCGTGATCTTTGTGATAGGGATCGAGCCATACGCTTTTCTCCACCACGTATCCGCCTTCCTTCAGCTCCGCACACGTGTCGGCAAACACCTCGTCTGCGGACTTTCTGATATCCACGCTCCGGGTTTTCAGCATCAGAATGAGACGGCCGCCGGATTTTACAAACGGCAGATGCTTCACCGCGATGCCTGCCTGATCAGGCTGGGCAACATCCTGATACAGCAGGTCAACCGGTTCGAGAAGAGCGGCGTACCGAACTGGCCGGGTCGCATCATCGTAGACCGGGACGATGTTTTTACGTTTTTTGGCGACCGCCAGAAGATCCTCCATCGGGCGGGGGGCAAACTCTACGGCGTAAACTGATTCCACATAGTCGGCCACGTGGGAAACGGTCGTGCCGTTCGCGGCTCCGAGATAGAGAACGACCTCGTCCTTGCCAAGAGTGGTCGTTTTATCCAGATACCAGAGGGCGGCAAGTTTGCTCCGGTACGGATCCCAGACCCGGAAGTTTCCAAGCATCCTCTCATTGTACACTCCTCCGGGACCTTCCGAGACGAGCGTGCCGTTGATCTGAATCATGCATCTCCTCCGAAAATACTGTCGATTTTGGCATTCGCCTGCTCGACAAATGCAGGATCCAGTTCGCCCCGGTACAAATCCAGACGGGCGGCGATGGCAAGTTTTGCGGCAAGCTGACGGGCAACCTTTCCCCTGACCTCCTTTTTGGCGTTGTGAACACGCCGGTGCTGGAAGATGATCCCGTGCTTCGGCGAGGAAGAACCCGTTCTGATATGGGAAAAGAGGGCGGATTCGGCACCGATCACCTGAATGGACGAACCCGGCATTTTTGCCGCCGAGTCGAGACCGCCGGCACGGGCAATCAGGCGTGCGGCAACCAGACCGCCGACAAGCGCGCTCATATTCGGAATAACGCTCACGGCTTCCCGGGATACCTCCTTCATCAGATCCGTTCTGACCCCGGAAAGAGAGAGGATCTCTCTCGCTACACGCTTTAGGGAAGGACTCCCGGATTTTGCTATCTTCTGAACAAGGCGGGGACCGTTTGCCCGAGTATATTTATGCGAGGTTCCGGGTGTTGTCGCCGCATGCCAGTAGGTCACTCTTTCCGTTAAGAGGTTTATCACATCATCCATCTCATCGAGGGTCCGAACCATCTGGAGAAGAGCCGCGTCTTTTTTATCAAGATCGGCGGCGATGCCTTTTTCCGCGAGAGAGAATGCGACCTCCCTGACCGCCCGGATGTATTCATCTCTGGCTGAGATCAGTCCGGCCGCCCGGAGATCCTCCCAGTTACAAAGAACGGATGGTATCGTAGTAGTATTCAGTACCCGTTCTTCGCATGCGACCGTGTCCGTCGACAGATCTCCAGCTTCCCCATACCAGTGCATATACTAATGTGGGAGGTTTTGGGGGATATAGATAGCGTGAGGGAGGCGGGATCGCACGTTTCCTTCGAATACTTGGTCCCAAGGCAAAGCCTTGCTCAGCTAAGACCGCCCCTCCGTGACGGTCCGCCTCGGCTAAGAGAGCTAAAGCTCCCCGCTTCGAAAAACCAACCATAACAATTAACACAAACCTCTCTCAATAATACATCATGCATAATAACTACAAAGGATGCCTTGTCGGAGCTATCCTTGGTGACGCCCTCGGCATGCCGAGCGAGACGAACACCGCACGTTTTTCAACAGAACCCGCCTTTTCAAGGGCATACAAAGGCCACCCGAATCATAATCTCCTCCCGGGTCAGTACACCGACGACGGTCAGCTGATCTTAATATCCTCGCGTATTCTTGCAGAAGGTTCCTGGGACAATACCAATTATGCAAAAGAACTCCTCAGGACCTATACCTTACAGAAATTCAGATACCCTGACGGGACCACGTTTGCCTCATGTAAAAAAATGGAGAAAAGCGGAGACCTTACCGGATCCGGCATCTATTCCGACAGTACCGGGTGTATCGGCCTTTCGGTGCCTTTTGCCCTCGCATTCAAAGAACGAAAAGAGATGGCAAAGGAGCTTTTGACCGCCTGCACCGTGACCCACACGCATCCGGGGGTCCACGCGGCCGTGATCGGATTCGCCCTTCTTTTGAACACGCTCCTTGAAACCCATGATGTAGAAGCAGGATTTACGGCGCTGCAAACCGCAGCGGAAAATATGGATCCCCTGCTTGCAGGAAAGATCGCCAATGCCGTAAGAATTGAAAAAACGGGTATGCCCACGCCCGATGCCGTGAGTATTATTGGAAACTCCTCCTCCGTTTACCAGACGCTCCCCCTAACGGTTTTCTTCTGCAGACGATATTATATTCCGCGTGAACTCCTTGGGATATCCTCTACCTGCGGCGGCAACGCCGACACGGTCTCACTTTTGTGCGGAGCATTTTGCGGGGCCAGATTCGGGATTTCGGCCCTTCCCGAGGAGCTGATACCTTCCCTGGAACGGGCGGGCATCTTTGCAGATCTTGCAGAAAAACTCATGAACCGTGATGTAAAAACTCCGACGGAAGAGTCCGGGGAATAACATCTTTAAACTAGTTGTAAACCAATAATTTACGTATGGATATAGCGATTATCGGAGCATCCGGTTATGCCGGGGGCGACCTTATCAGACTGCTGCTGACGCATAAGGAAGCAGACATAGTCTGTGCCACGTCACGGAAGCTGGCAGGCACCCCGGTAACCAAAGATCACATCCACCTGAAAAATCTCATTGACCTTGAGTACACAAATCCCGATGTCGAAAACATCGACGCGGATTTTGCTTTCCTCGCGGTTCCCCATACCGCTGCCATGCAGTATGCTGGAAAACTGAAAGAATGCGGCATCAAAACCGTCGATTTCTCTGCAGACTACCGCCTCCCAAGAGACATCTATGAAAAGACCTACGGGGTGAAACACTCGGATTACTTTAAAGCACCCTACGGCATACCCGAACTTCACCGCGAAGATGTGAAAAACGCAAGCTTTGTCGCAAACCCGGGCTGCTTCCCGACAGGGGCGACCCTCGCGGCAGCTCCGGTAGCAAAATTCGCCCACACGATAATTTATGATTCGAAGACCGGGGTTTCCGGAGCGGGCGACTCGATCTCGGAGACCACGCACTTCCCAAACGTTGCTGAAAATATTCTTCCCTATAAAATAACAGCCCACAGGCATCTACCGGAGATGCGTCAGGAAGCGGCGTTCCTCGGATCGAAAGCACATGTCTACTTCACCCCCCATCTCCTCCCGGCGATACGGGGAATCATAACAACTGCCCATATTCTCTTCAATGAGCCAATGGAGCTGGAAATGATACAGAAACTCTATCAGGACTTCTACAAAAACGAACCGTTTGTCCGACTTCAGCCTGCAAAACTCGGAGGAGTCAGAGGGTCGAACTTCTGCGACATAAACTTCGAGCTGGAAAATGACGGAACCAGACTCGTGGCCGTTTCGGCAATAGACAACCTTGTGAAAGGAGCCGCAGGTCAGGCGGTCCAGAATATGAACATCATTTGCGGATTCGATGAAGCCGAAGGTCTCAGAATGCCGGGGATGTCCCCATGACTCAGGATTTCAGAAGCATCTGCGGCGTGGAAGGAGTGAACGCCTGGGGTATAAAAGAGGGTAAATACGGTCTTGCCCTCATCCAGGCCTCCGGAACCGGAGCAGCAGTCTTCACGAAAAATAAGGTCCGTGCCCCGGTCGTCAACCTGATGACCGAGCGGACCAAACGCGGAAAACTTGCAGGAGTCATCGTGAACTCCGGATGCGCCAATGCATACACCGGGAAGCAGGGTCTTGCCGATGCGGAAAAGATGGCAGCGATCGGAGCAGAGGCTCTTGGAATCAGCGAACTCGAGTGCGGGGTCGCAAGCACCGGCGTTATCGGAAGATATCTCGATCTTGACCTGATCAGAAGGCAGGCCGGAGACGTTGCCGGAAAACTCGCACACTCACCCGAAGCGGAGACGGCGGCGGCAAAGGCGATCATGACGACCGACATGAGAGAAAAGCACGCGATCGTCCGCCGCGAGGGATTTACGGTTGCAGGTATCTGCAAAGGTTCCGGTATGATCGCGCCGAATATGGGAACAATGCTCTCGTTCGTCTACACCGATGCCAGGGTCACGGCAAAACAGCTTCAGGACGCTTTGAAGTCTGCAGTGAAACGGAGTCTGAACCGGGTCGTCGTAGACGGAGATGAGAGTACGAATGATTCGCTCTTCTGTACCGCAACCGGAGAAGCGGGACAGGTCCCAGCAACCGAGTTTTCCAAAGCTCTCGAGACGGTCTGCATCAGCCTTGCAAAGCAGATCGCAGCCGACGGTGAAGGTGCGACAAAGATGCTCGAGGTGAAAGTCCTTGGCTGCAAACGTGAGCGAGACGCGGAAAAAATCGCGAAAACGGTCATCACTTCACCTCTCGTAAAAAGTGCCGTCTACGGGGAAGATCCGAACTGGGGCAGAGTTGTCTGTGCCGCAGGATATTCCGGCGTAGAGTTTACGGTCGAAGAGCTCTCTCTTTCGATCGGTGAAGGAGAGAGCGAGACCCAGTTAGTGAAAAACGGCGTCATAGTGGCCGACCTTGTACGGGCAAAAGCCGCGATGGCCGGCGACCATGTGGTATTCACCCTCATGCTCGAATCCGGCAGCAAACAGGCTACCGCCTGGGGCTGCGACCTGACGGAAAAATACGTGGAGATCAACGGGAAGTATACAACATGAACAATAGACAAAGTGTGCTAATGGAGGCACTTCCGTACATCCGGAAGTTCCACAAAAAAACGATCGTGATCAAACTCGGCGGACATGCCATGATAGATTCGGCCATCATGAACTCGGTCGTTCAGGATGCAGTCCTTCTCCACTATGTCGGCATGCGTGTGGTCCTCGTCCACGGCGGCGGACCGGAGATCACGCTGAAGATGAAGGCGCTCGGCAAAGAGGCCAGATTTGTCGGCGGTCTTCGCGTGACGGATGAGGAAACCCTCGAAATCGCCCAGATGGTTCTTGCCGGAAAGATCAGCAATATGATCGTTTCCATGATCGCAAAGAACGGCGCCAAAGGCGTGGGTATTTCAGGAAACGACGGAGGTCTAGTCATTGCAGAGAAGACGCCCCTTCGAAAAATGATGGTCGGCGATGAGGAGATCGAGGTGGATCTCGGGTTTGTCGGAGACGTCAAGGAGATCAACTCGAACCTTCTTGAAACTCTGCTGGATGCCGGATATATCCCGGTAATCTCGCCGCTGGCTCTCGACCGGAAAGGAAACGACCTCAACATCAATGCCGACACGATGGCCGGAGAGATCGCGGTTGCATTAAAGGCATTCAAGCTGATTTCCCTGACGGATGTGGACGGAGTAATGAACAAAGACCGGACCGAGATATTCCACCGGCTTACGCTGAAAAATGTGGATGCCCTCATGGTGGACGGCACGATCTCCGGCGGAATGATCCCGAAACTCGAGGCGAGCGTGAACGCGGTCCGTCACGGAGTGGAAGGAGCACATATTCTGAACGGAAATTCCGAGCACAACCTGCTCCTGGAACTTTTCACCAACGACGGCGTCGGGACGATGATCACGGCATCGATGATCTCGTTATAACCAAATTTCACCTCCCACTTTTTTCCAATATGTCGATTCAAGGACTCGAATTTCGATGCATATTTATGACCTGCGGTCCTAGTTCTCAGTAATGGGTTTTATTTGTCCTATGACACAGGAGAGATGCATGGGCAAGCAGTGCAAGTTCTGGCGTGCCGATGCGAAAATCGATAAAAAAAAGCCGATACCTTTTATGAGCTTAGTACAGGAGAATGTCTGTTTATCAAACTGGCAAACCATCTGCTGATGAAGTAGATTCAGCAGGATTCATCATCATTTCTTTTGCGGATTCTGCGGATCAAGCGTGGATTCCGATAATGAACGTTTAAAAAAAGACGGAGGGGGGCGAAGCCCCTCATTCGAGGATCAGCATACTGCCGAAATACGTTGCATCGTCCGCCGGCTCCACGTAGATCAGGACATAGGTTTCCTGCATCGTCTTCGGGTTCCAGACCTTGCTGTACATCAGTCCGCCGCCTTCCTGGGACATAGAGATGACCTCGCGCATGACTGACATGCCGTATGAATTACGCATACTCAGCTGATTCGTGCCCACAAGAGAGGGATTCATCGCGTATGCCAGCATCGTGCCGTCTTCCGTAATTGCAAACGGATACAGTCCCTCCTGCCCATTCAGCTCGCTCTTTGGATCATTGATCATATTCAGAACGGCAGGGATTCCTTCAACGATGTGAGATAATCCATGCCCCGCACCTGACGGACAAGGTCCTCGCGTTTTTGCCAGTCGATATAGAAAGTGTCGTAAAACGGCTGGTCCTCAAGATAGATGCCCGAGCCGATGAACCATGTATCGTCGACTGCCATCACGTAGGAAAGCTTCAGTTCGCTCGCAAAATTGTCGAACGGATTTTCATACAGGTAAAGCACAAACCCGCCCCCAAGGTTTGCCCGGGCAGTCATGCGCTGAATATACTTTATCCCGGTTGTATCCTGGAGATACCTGCGGTTTTCCCATACCAGATCAGGCTGATACGGCAGAGACAGGACGGTCCCGTTCATATCATAGGCAAAAAGATACAGCTCTCCGTCGATGAACTCTCCCTTGGGATCATTAAACGCGGAGAGAGCCGCGGTCTTACCCATTTTATTCGCATACGCATAAGCATTCTCGACAAATGCCTTCAGCTCCTCGATGGTAACGCTGGACCCGCCGGTTCCCGTACTCTTTGGAACGTTATCGGTGAGAACGACACGCCATTCCTTGCCGCATCCAAGATCCACCGTATTCCAAACCGCATTTATCTGGGTTTTTTCGCCTCTGGATGTGTCATAGAAGTGATAGGAGATGTTTCCGGATGTGTTCGTCAACACGGCGTTCACCATATTCTGAAGTTCCGGTGTCTGATATTCCGGATCATCCGTCAGATACTTTCCAATCTCCACGGCATTTTCATCATAGAACTTCAACCCTGTGGTATGCATGGCCCACAACGTGTACCCGTATTCGTTCTTGAGATATTCAGTCAGTCCGGAGAATAAACTGTCAATATCATAGGAGAGTCTAAGGACACCGTCATACTCGCCGTTTTCATCATAGACGGGCGTGATGATCATAAGTCCGCGGTCCCCGTCCTGATACTGGCAGAAATCCGAGACCACACAGCAGGGACCTGCGGCTTCAAGCACCTCCACCGGATAATTGAGTCGGGAATTGGTTTCACCCGGGACCCACCATGGATCAAGGTATCTGGTCGTGGTGATCAGCGTATTGTTTTTGTCAAATCTGCCTATCTCGATCGAGAGCGGGATTTCGCTTCTGAGTTTATATAACGCAAGCGTCACAGCCGGATCATCTGCCGGGATTCCATCCAGTTCACGGGCAGTATTCCACAGAGATGAAGTGACATTCCCCATCTCACCCTCAACGGTATTGATCACCGGAAGAAGAGCCTCGTTCATGTCGCTTATCTGCTCATCGGAAACATATGTCAGATCGGCCGATTTCGGTGCTATTCAGCCGGCAGCAGATATCAGCAGGAGTGTGAAACACAAGAGAGTTATTATTGAAAATGCCTGTCGGACCAAGCCTATCACCACTATTCATATACAGATATGGATGTGCAGTAATTATAGTTAAGCATTAAGGAATTTGATTTCATGCCAAATATACACATGAATAATCATGATAATTGCCCAAAATATACAAATTCCAATCAAAATAGATGATAGTGATGAGTGGAGAATACAGCTCTAAAATCCTTTTTTTTCAAAAATGAAAAGCTTTTCGGGCTAAATAACACCCCGAATTCACCAGATTCTCTTATTGGACGCTGTAGATATTTTTTGTCAGCCAGTTTCTGAAATATCTCAGCTGTTCTTCAGTATGAAAATAATGTTCTCCTCCTTCCACAATATCAAGGACGACCGAGTTTTTCTCGGCAAAAGCGGAGACTTCGTCCAAGGGAATCAAATCATCTTCTGTCCCGTAGAGAATACGTGTCGGTACATTCCAGGAACCGATTGGGTGCGTTTTCACGTAACAGTAGTAATCCCAGTAGAGGGTTACCCCGACCGGAAGGACGATCTCCTGTTTTTCTTCCAGAGTTTCTGCAGGAATCTGAAAGCCGGTCATAAGACCGTAGATGATCCGCTCCATATCGACCAGAGGTGAGATAAACAGGCTTTTTTCGATCTGCATACCGGAATTGGCCAGCATGCCGAAATAAACACCCATGCTGCAGCCGAAAAAGCTGATATGATCCGCGATCGACCGTGCATGCCGATACACGGCCGTCGGATCGCTTACGCAAGGATCCGGCTTGCAGGGATACGCATCTTTCGAACGTTCGCCGTGTTCGGGAAGATCGAAGCTGAGGACCTGATATCCATTTTTGACCGCCTCCTCTGCAAAAATAACGATCGGCTCATCCGCTTTGTTCGACATGTTTCCATGCACGGCAATATAGAGGTTTCCGGTATGTTCTCCCCAGAGAATCGCCGGGATGCTGATGGTTTTATTCTGTATAGTGATGGATTTTTGTAACATTTACCTGCCTGCCCAAAAGATTTGATATATCTATCTGTACGATTTTCAATGTAAAATACATCTGCGTTTTACGTGGAGGTGTATCTGGCAACCCCTCCGGATGAGGGGAGAAACACAGTATTATATTCGGGAATGATGCCGGGCGGGAAAAAAGAGAGAAGCTTATACCGCTTCTTTTCCGAGATCGAATGCCTTTTCATTGATCTGGACGGTCTTTGGCGGAACATTGCGGCGAACTGCTTCGGATAAGGATTCGGCGGCAAGCGGGAGCTTATGCGAGGCGGCACCGAGAAGAACGATGTTTGCCGCAAGGGGGTTTCCTGCCTGAGTAGCAATACTCGTCGCATCAACAAGGATTACCTTTGCCGAACCTGCTTTCAGTTCGGCCTCGACCTCATCGATTGTCGGGACATGCTGTTTTCCAGAAAAGACCGAGGTCGGGACAACTATCTCGCGGTTCACAATCATTACACCTTCGGGTTTGAGGAAGTGCCGGTAGCGAACGGCCTCAAGGACATCGAATGCGATCAGAAGATCTGCGGTACCTGGGGCGATCAGAGAGCCGAATTTTCCGTCGATACGGATGTGGGTTTCTACAGACCCTCCGCGCTGGGACATCCCGTGCGTCTCGGCTCCCCGGACATGACGACCCTCAATCACGCAGGCGTCGCCCAGAACATTCGAGGCAAGGATCGTTCCCTGTCCCCCGATACCGACGATCAGAACATCAAAACTCTTCTTCATTGTCTCGCACCTCCCCGGTGGATCGCTCCAGTTGGACAGATGTCCGCACAGACGCCGCATCCCGTACAAAGAGCGGTGATCTTTGCGGCGCCGGTCTCATCCGTTTCAATCGCCGGACAGCCGTACTTTAGGCAGGCTCCGCATTTCGTACATGCCTCGGCATCCACGACATACCGGTTCCGTTTGATCCCGAGCCGCTTGTTCATGATAACGCAGGGCTGTTTGGCGATGATGACCTTGACACCGGGTTTTTCCTTGGCTTCCCGAAGGGTGGCAAGAAGGTACGTCAGATCATACGGGTCGACCGACTCAACATACGAAACACCGCAGGCTCTCGCAAGCTCTTCGAGCGAAATCTTCGGCGACTCGTCACCGGCGGCAGTTATACCGGTGTTCGGGTTCGGCTGGTGACCAGTCATAGCGGTGATCCGGTTATCCAGAATGATCACGATCTGATTCGTATTGTTGTACACCGCGTTGATGAGACCGTTCACACCGGTATGGAGGAAGGTCGAGTCGCCGATCGTGGAGACCACGTCGGTTCCCGGGCATGAGTGGGCGATTCCCGAACCGACCGTTATCGAAGCACCCATGCAGATCGTCGTGTCGACCGCCCCGAGCTGGAGACCAAGCGTATAACAGCCGATGTCGGACGGGAACACGCCGTCTTTGAAGACCTTTTTCATTGCGTAGAAGACCGAGCGGTGGAGACATCCGGCACAGAGGATCGGCGGACGGACCGCGACCTGGGTCACTTCCGGCGGGGCTGGATAGGTATTTTTCGCCAAACCTGCCTTTTCAAATGCTCCGGCGATCAGTTCAGGGGAGTATTCTCCCTCGTGAGGCAGATACCCGTCGAGTTTTCCGTGAACGACCGTTGAGGTCGCGGTTTGAAGCGCCGCTTCTTCGATTACCGGCATAAGCTCTTCCGCAACGAGGACCTCGGAATGCTGAGCAAGAATCTCCGCAAGCCAGTTCCGATCGATCGGATATGCGCTGATCTTGATGAACGAAACATCGTCAGGGATGATCTCCTCGACATAGGAGATGGAAATGCCCCCCGCAATGACGGCTTTTTTGCCGCGAATCTCTGCAGAGTTGAGACCTGCCTCCACAAAGTATTTTGCGACCTCTGGCTGTTTTTTCGTGAGCGCGGCGTGCAGCGGACGGGTGTGTGCCGGAATCACGACATACTGTTTCGGGTTTTTGACAAACTCGCCTTTCTGGGACGAGGGCGAGGGTTCGCCGAGGCGGACATCTCCTTTCGAGTGGCAGATCCTTGTGGTCGGGCGAAGAAGAACGGGAAGCGCGAACTTTTCGGAGAGTTCGAATGCGGCTTTGGCAAAGTCATGCGCTTCCTGGGCGGAAGAAGGATCCAGACACGGAATCTGGGCAAACTTCGCGTACATCCTCGAGTCCTGTTCGTTCTGCGAACTGTGCGCGAAGGGATCGTCGGCTGAAAGAACGATGAAGCCGCCTTTCGTCCCGGTGTAGGACGAGGTCATAAGAGGATCGGCCGCAACGTTGAGGCCCACATGCTTCATCGTCACAATCGACCGAAGGCCGCACCAGCTTGCCGCCAGAGCATTTTCGAACGCGACTTTTTCGTTAACTGACCATTCTACGTAGTACCAGGGATCTTTTCCGGCACGGAGTTTGTCAACTACCTCGGATGACGGGGTTCCGGGATACCCGGAAACAAAGTCAACGCCCGCTTCGAGACAAGCATGGGCTATTGCGTCGTTTCCAAGGAGGTATTTCTTGGGTGTCTCTTCTGCCATATCTCCATAATATTTGGCATGATAAGAGAATAAGGCTACGTCAGAGGCAGGAAATGAATTTCATAACATATTTATATGGCAACATCCTATGTAGTAAGGTAAAAGGGGGGCCCGTAGCATAGCTAGGTGGTGCGCCCGGCTGATAACCGGGAGGTCATGAGTTCGAATCTCATCGGGCCCACTGTTTTTCTGATTTTTGTATTTTTCATAAAATGTATTTTCCATCATTTTCGGTTTGACGGAGAGCATGCGCTTTTCTGAAATGAAGCTGAAAAAGAGAACAGGTTTTGGTTTGGACTGTGATCAGTCTTATTTTTGCTGAAGATATCCGAGCGTCAGACTGAGAGCTTCCAGAACATCTTCTTCTGCCAGGGCATACTCCCGTATCGCAGAGTAGAGCATGTACAGGATATCATAGCCGTAGAAAGCAAGAGCATCCTCCGCTGAAAGCGGGGAAGCATAGGTGTCCACCACAAAACCGTCATTCGAGAACATCAGTTCGAACAGTTCACCCTTCTCAGATACCACGCAGAACTGCTGGGTGACCTTCTTTTTCGGATCATCGGGTCTAAAACTAGCCGGCTGCTCGGTTTTTCCAAGGATGATCATCTTATCGGAGTAATACACCTGATCGTAGAGATCCCCTTTGGTGTCCTGTTTTGCCTTCTGCAGGAAGACTGATCCGGCAGCCTCGACCACGGGAACAACCGCAGAAAGCATCTTTTCGAGAAGGACCTTGTCCTCATGGATGATCAGTTCTGCAGTATCCTGCTGTTTTGCCTTCGTTTCCTTGATGACATCAAGGAGACGGTCAAATCCCTGTTCTACAATAGGGTCCATGCAATATAGTATGACGGTCCCGATAGATTAACTACATGCCTTGTGCTATTAGTATAGAAGAACAATGGATTATTTCATCGCCCTGAATCAGATCCTCATCCTGTTTATTCTGATCGGGATCGGATACTTTGCACGAAGGATCAAACACCTGAACGACGCTTCCGTCTCTTCTCTCTCGAAGTTCCTTCTGCATATCTGTATTCCCGCTATGGTGATCTTTTCCATGCAGATCCCTTTCACGAACGAAGTTCTGATGAAAGGAGAGTATCTGATCTTGGCAGCGTTTGCCTACTACGGGATCGCGTTTCTGGTTGCCTGGTTTCCCCCCATTCTGATGCGGGCAAAGAAAGAGGAGTACGGCGTATTCCGGTTCATGATCATGTTCTCGAACTCGATGTTCATGGGATTTCCCATCCTTTCGATGCTGTACGGCCAGGACGCGATATTTTACGCAGCGCTCTTCAATATTCCCTTTACCATATTGACATACTCTGTTGGAATCTGGATTCTGCGGGCACAGGAGAAGGATAACGGGAAGCTATCGTTCGATCCGAAGCTTCTTTTGAATCCGGCGTTTCTCTCGACGATCCTTGGACTGATCTTTTTCTTAACATCGGTGTCCATCCCCGATCCGCTCTACAGTTCCTTAGAGCTGCTGAATAACGTTACCACCCCGCTTTCTCTTGTCGTGACCGGCGGATTCCTTGCCCAGCTGAATTTCACCTCGATCTTCAAAAATGTCCGGCAGTACATCGTTGCGGCGATCCGTCTTCTTGGCATGCCGGCCCTGGTATATCTGATCTTTTCGCAGTTCATCGACGACACGCTGATCCTCGGCATCATCGTGGTAACTGCAGGAATGCCGGCGGCGGTAAATACGGTGCTGCTGGCTGAAGAGCATAAGGCCCATCCGGATATCGCGGCCCAGGGGATCTGTATCTCAACACTGCTTTGTCTGGTGACGCTCCCGCTTCTCGCGGTGTTTTTGACGGGATGAGGGAAATAAAAAAAGTGGAGAATATCTATCAACCCATTTTTTAACGCGAATCATGATTTAAGGAAGATTGGCTACATCCATACCCCCTCACCCCCCCAAAAAAAAGAAGAATACCCATTATTCCTTGACGTTTTTTTTTTAATTTACACTCTGTTTTGAATCGTTTTCACCTGATAGATATTATAACAAAATGCAGCCAGCATATTTGTCACTCGTACTCTTTGCAGCGTTGTTACCTTCACCAACCCTGCGTGAAAAACATGAGAATCTCTATTATATTTTTGAAGGTATCCCTAGAGCTATATTTCGCTAAAAGAAATCCGACAGATCCATCTGAACCTTCTCCTCTTCTCCGAACGTCGAATTGATATTCATCTCCGTCACCTGGATCCGCTGATTCGTATAATCCGAAAGCGTATAATGCTCCGCCATATATTTCGCGATCTCCAGATACTTCGTCACGTTCCCCTTATGCATCGTCGCCTTCACCGGCCCCCCGCACTTATTACACTTCCCCGAAACCGGAATACGCCGGTAGCTCGTCTTACACTTCGGACACCTAAAAGCCTGCTTGGAAAACGACCGCAGATTACCGATCATATCCGGCATCAAATGACTGTTGATGATCCTTTCAGCAAGATCGTTCGTATCCACCGCACGGATCCGGTCAGCGAGTCCCAGCTCCGCCTTGATCTTATCCGCAGTTCCTTTCAGGATCGGGTTCGTATACATCGTATCGATCGGCCCTTCGGAGATATCCGTCGTATCGTGCGTAAAGGAGAAACCCTCGAACTGGCCGGGCGTCTCAACCCGCTTCTCCACATAATCCACGAACTTCCCGACCTCCTTCGGCGGCCGGTAGGTCAGACACGCCGTATACACTTCCAGCGGATAGCTGGGCATCACATCCACGTTCAGCGTCTCCTTATCCACCTCCTTTGGATTCAGCGTCGTCGTCAAAACAAGCGGGGCATCCATCGCCCCGCCGCGGGTGCTCGGCAGAAACGACCGCGAAAAGTTCAGCAGACCATCCATCAGAAGCATCACGCAGTCCTCATCCCCGTCGCAGTTTCGCCTTTTTGCCGCATGATAATACGGATGAGCGTATCCCGCCTTCGCTTTCGTAAACCCCACGATCCGGGCGAGAACGCCCGCACTCGTGTGCGGCGCAAGACCCATCACCTGGTGACCCACCAGATCCTCCGGCGTTTTCACGTGATAAAACGCCTCCATCCCGTACACTTTTTCCAAAAGCTCATCCACATACGCCGCGACCCGGACCAGATACTCCCCGCAGTCCACCGAGACCATGATATCCTGCGGGTGGAGCTCAACCAGCTGGGAAGCATCCGTCAGATCCGCTCCGTGCATATCCTTCGTATAGCCGATCGACCGGAGTTTTTCCACCGAAACATCCACCTCAGCCGGCCTGAAATGCGTCAGCGGCAGATCGATCATATCATACCGGATCGTCCCGTCCCTAAACACGAAGATGTTGTTCTTCGCCCGAAGCAGACCCTTCTCCAGAGGTTCCACCACCCGTTCACGCGAGATAAGACCCCTGACCCCTTTCAGTTCCGGCGCCGACGAAGGAGACATCCCGACATTCTGCAAAGCCGCGGCGTACTCCTGGCCCAGACTCACGATGCTCTCCTTCGAACAGACCAGATTCGCCCCGCACTTCGGGCACGACTCCTGTCCCTCCTCTCCCGGCTGATTACAGTGCGGGCACCGGTAGACCGCGTCCGTATGGGTGCCGCAGTCGGAACACCGGCTCTTGAAGGTCACGGCGCCGCACTTCGGACACCGGCGTTCTCCGGTCTGGACCTGGATAAGGCCCTCGACCTGGCCGGTCGTCACCGACGTCCCGCGGAAGTTCTCCTCCGAATCCGAACTGCAGATCTTCGCCGCATTGTCGATCGAACGCTTCATCCCGCCCGACTCGCCGATCGGGAAAAGCACGTGGACCGGCGGCTTCATCTTTCGGGGAGCGGATTTTCCGGGCCGGCCCATCCTTCCTCCGACCCGGGTCCCGGCCTTCGACCGCATCTTCAGACCTGAGAGAGACATCGCCATCGAGAGACCGTTCGAAAACGGCGGAAGGGTCTTCCAGGCAGGACTCTTTGCAAGCGTGTCGGTCAGACCAAGCCCCATAATAAAAGCCAGAGGCGTTCTCAGAACGTAAAAGCCCTCTTCCACGGTGTGCGGCACGAGCAGCTCTTCGAGGACCTTTTTCACTGCAGGGTCTTCGCGGATGTACAAAACCCTGTCCCGGAACGATCCGGTTTCGGCAACTTTGTCCGAGAGAAAGACGAGCTGCTCCTCGGTACAGTTGTCCCAGAACCAGGTATAATCCGGGTGAAGATAGGCGCCTCCGGGAACAAAGGAAAGCGCCTCGGCCTCGTTCTTCGGATGCCGGGGACCTCCCTCCTGGATCCACCACTCTTCGCAGTAGCTCGGCGGCATGAGGACATGGTTGTTTTCCATGAATTCGCCGAACGAGATCAGGATCTCCCCGATGTCGAGGATGTATTCCACCTGATCGTAGTATTTGTTCGCCGAATCAAGCGTGTCGATCCGGCGGACCTCGCCGCTTTTCAGACGAACGGTCGGCCCTTCGATGTCGGTGCAAGGCACGACACCGCAGGCTTTGCCCGGCCGCTCGACCTTCATCTGCGTGCCTACCGCGAGATAATCGTCAAGGATGTGTAAGGTCGCTGGGTTGAACCCGCAGGTCGCAAGCCCCGTATTTCTGCACCTGCCGAGGCGGAACCGGAAACCGCCTTTCCGCATCGGATACGAAAACGACGGCCGGCCGGCGAGCATATCCCGCATGTACTTGTCTTTTGGGTGGATGCCCGGCTCTTCCTCCTCCTCCTGGGCAGGCGTGTTGCCGCTGATGAGTTCTTCGAGCCACTCCCAGCCGTCGAGATTCATCTTCGCGACGTTTTTCTGGATCTTGGGGGCCTTGAGCCCGATACCTTCGGCGATCACAAGACCCATGCCGCCCCTAACGACGTTCGTCTCGACCCGTTCCAGATTCCGGTATCCGGAGATCTCCTCCTGCTCGGTCGGTTCTCCGTCGATGCATATCGGGCAGTTTCTGATGATCAGACGGATATCGTCGTCTTTTGGGAGATACTGCATACTCTGGATGTTGTTGTACTGCTTGATCTCCTCGACATACCGCTCGATCTCATCATCGCGGGGTTTGTACCGGTCGATCCCAAGCAGCCGGCGCACATAATCGCCGACGAGGACTGAAAGCGCCTGGGCCGTTCCTCCGGCGGAACGGATCGGGCCTGCGTAGTAGATCGAGAGATACTCGGTCCCGTCGTCGTTTTTTCGAACGGCGACTTTCCCGATTCCTTCAGTCGGCGCCGCGACCACACCTTCGGTCAGGAGGGCCATGGATGCACGGATCGCATGATCGAGGATATCTTCGCGGGTCGATTCACCGAACTCTTTTCCAACGAACGCATCGCCGATCTTGAGGGCGGCCTCTTCTCTGGACATCCGGTCCTCGAGATACCGGATCTTTGCGGCCACCCCTTTGTAACCCAGCAGAGCCTCCACTCTTCCGGCAAGATCGCTCGCGATCGGAACCTCCACGTACGGCCGCGGATCAACGCCGACGCTCTTCGCCTTGTTGGCAATTTCCATCGCCCGGTCGAGTCCGGCAATAAGATCGTCGAGATACGCCCGGTAGGCAGGGGAGGTTACAAGTTCCGCCATGGATCAGTAATCGTATACTTGGAATTTTGCGAGCGTCAGGATTGCACAGCTTTTGATGATCGCGTCCTGACTTTTGGCAGCTTCACTTAGCGAGGGGAGCGAGGCGTCGCCGATCTTTTCGAGTGCGGCGGCCGCCATACCCCGGGTCGTCGGATTTTTCGACGAGAAAAGACCTACTAGCGTTGATACGGCCTCGGGTCCGAATACGGCAAACACCGCACCGTAATACTTCTGGACCGCCATGTCCGTCTCATTTTCCGAAGCAGCGACAAGGAAGGGGATAACGGACGGGCCGATCCGGATCAGGGCGCGGCCGAGATACCAGCGAAGATTCAGGGACCCGGTCTTCAGTGCCGCGATGATCTCCGGAACGACCCTGTCGGGATCGTTTTTACCCAGAGCCGCGAGGGTCATAACGGCCTCATGACGCTGATCCAGATTCTCAGCAGAGAGCCGGGCAATTACTTCCGTCGTATCCATTTATTTGATCACCTTGACGGCGTTTTCCGGAGATGACTCGCTTTTTCCAAGCACTTCCTGCGGGGTGAATCCGCTGCCCTTGCCCGTCTTGGCAGGTTTCGGCGGTTCCTGGCAGTACCAAAGCGTCAGCTGCGGGAACGGGATGTCGATATCGGCTTTTCGCAGGGCTTGAAAAATCTTCCACAACAGATCAGTCCTCACATCCCACCAGAATCCGGACGGACACCAGATGCGGACTTTTAAATTGATACTGTTGATGCCGAGTTCGTCCACATACACCGACGGGGCAGGATTTTTCAGGGCATACGGATGCTTTTCGATGATGCCTTTGATGACTTTGATTGCTTTATCCGCATCATCCGAGTATCTGATTCCGATAGCGTAATCGAACCGGCGGGCGATATGGGCCACATAATTCGTGATATAGGAAGTGAACATCGACTCATTCGGGATACGGACGAAGATACCGCTGTAGGTACGGATCGTCGTGGACAAAATGCCTATGCCCTCGACATAGCCTTCGGTTCCGTTCACGCTGATATTGTCGCCAACTCCGACCGGCCTCTCGAACATCAGCAGGACGCCGGCAACGAAGTTGGAAAGCGTGCTTTGTGACGCAAAACTGATCGCAAACGCCAGGATTCCGCCGGCGACGATAAGTCCGGAGAAGTCTATGTGCAGAAATGGACTGGCCGCAACGATACCGATGAAGTAGGTTAACCATCGAACAAGCTTTGCGAGAAACGTACTGTTTTTTACCTCGACTTTTCCGGCAAGAACCCGCATAACAATGACGGAAAGGACTTTTGCCACGACATATGTCCCGGCCAGGATAAGGATGGCCGCTAACAGATTGCCGTAGGTGATCGCCCCAAAAAGCGGCGTATCCAGAAATGCATTGCCGACAAGGATGTCGGTGGTGTTGTCCGCCATATCAGATCAGCCCCATATCCATCGTATAAGCGGTGTTGTTGAGCATGCCGGTCACATTATAGAACGGCGAAAGATTGCGGGGTTTAAAGAGCCGGTTCGACCGCGTCATGCCCTGACGGATCGGTGTATCGACCCCCGTGACGACCGCCACGTCCGGGCTGATGATCTTCATCTCGGCTGAAGCGGCGACGATATTTTCATCAAAGTAAAGGAAGAGCCCTTTCTGGAAGATAACGGCCCTGCCGACTGTTGCCCATTCATCGGATCTGTTTTCGATCTCGAGCTTCAGCAGACCCGCCTCGTAGTTTTTCATCGCAGGCGGATAATAATACACCTTGCTTTCGTTGAGTCTGGTAACGACACCGCGGTTCGCCCCGCCGTAGAGAGAATATTTGGGATATACATAGGAGACGATGTCGATGACATCAGTAGGACCGCTTGGAGACTCGAGAAAAACACCGATCTCAATCGGCATGGTGACGAAGATGACGCAGATTCCCGAGGGTTCGATCTTGATCGGATCGAATCTGATCTCCATGAAGTCGGTAAGGTTGTCGGGGAGATTGAGCGGTTCGACGGGATGGATGAGCATATGGCCGCCGTTTACCGAGATGTTGATGTCGGTTTTCCAGTCCCCGCGCGCGCGTCTGTAATGATACATGCCTCTGTCCAGATCAACGGCAAGGGTAAGACCTTCGAAGTTGACCGCATAGTCGATCGGGAATCGGCCGTAGCTAAACTGCTTGAGATCGCTCCCGTTATCGTGCTCGTAGGTGACGGTCTCTTCTTCTTTCTTCCGACCACCGGAATGGAGTATTTTCAATGCCATGTTCATGCTCCTCGGACGTATATTTACTGTAGGTCGTATCGGGGTAAGTTAGTTTTCATTGGCAGACAGGGCATGCATATTCCGGCCCTGCAGTATTGAATACGAAAAAAAGGAAAGATATCAGTCGACGATATCTTCCGGTGTTTTTGCAAGTTCACTTGCATTTTTCACCGCTTCAACGGCCTTTGCGATCTCCTCCTTGTCCGGGAGGTCGCCTAAGATGCTCTCATCCAGAACAATATCCGAGATTGAATCCCCTTCTGCAAGCTCTTCTCCGCCAAGGAACTTTGCACCCTGCTTGACCAGGTTCGTAAGCTCGAACGGGAAGATGATCTTCGTTGCCTGACCGTCTGCCATCTTCTGCATGGTGTTTAAGGAGAGGACTGTGATCGAACGTTTATCGAGCGTGCGGGAACCAAGCGAGACGATCCGAAGACCCTGGGCTTCTCCCTGGGCTTCAAGAATTTTACTCTGACGTTCTCCTTCTGCACGAAGGATTTTACTCTGACGTTCACCCTCGGCTTCGAGAATCATACTCTGTCTGAGACCTTCTGCTTTGAGGATCGCAGCACGCTTTTCTCCGTCCGCACGAAGGATCGCAGCACGCCGTTCTCTTTCCGCAGAGGTCTGTTCGGTCATTGCCTGTTTGACGGCGCCGATCGGGTTGACCTCCTTGATCTCGACACGCTCGATCTTGACACCCCACTGGTCGGTTTCCTTATCGAGGATGTCGCGAAGTCTGCGGTTGATCATATCACGGTTGTAGAGAACTTCATCAAGCTCCATATCACCGATAATGCCACGAAGACTTGTCTGGGCAAGGGCTACGGTTGCCTGACGGTAGTTCGATACTTCGAAGAAGGCGCGTTCCGGATCCATGACGCGGACATAAATGATCGCATCCACATCGGTCGGGGAGTTATCTTTGGTGATGACTTCCTGGGACGGAACGTCGATGACCTGGGTCCTGAGATCGAGTTTATACACGGTCGTGATGAACGGCACGACCCATTTGAAACCCGGATTGACCTGACCCGTGTAGGTTCCAAGACGGACGGCGAGTCCTTTCTGATACGGCTGAACGATGACAACACCTTTTGCAAACAGGAAAAGGATGATGACAACGAGAATTATTGCAAGTAACGTAAATGCATCCATAAATTAAACCTTTTTTACTGTGAGGTGGACCCCGCTTGCTGCGGTCACCTCGATTTTTGTTCCGGGGGCGATGGTCCCGTCAGTACATTTTGCACTCCATACGACACCGTCGATCTCGACTTTGCCGGATATGGAATCTGAGACGACTTCCACAGTAACAAAACCGGGTTTTCCAACGATCGAGTCCTGACCCGAGGTAGTGGGTTTCTGATCGGGAGAGAGTTTTTTGTACAAAAACACCGTGATGACCGCAGCTAAAATCGCTGCAAGCACGGTCAGCGTGATGCCCAGGGGGGAGGCAAGGAACTCTAACCCGAAGAAGAAGTCCATGACACCGAGGAAAATCATCGCGGTTCCGGGAACTGCCATGAAAAATCCGGGCGAACTGGCTTCGATAAGCAGAAGCGCGGCTCCGATAGCAATTAAAACCCAGGGTAATACCGTGGGGCTGAGGAGTAATTCAAACATATCTGATATACTACTTATAGGCGAGGGCCGTTAAATAGTTGCCCTCGGGAAAAGAGATCCGGTTAACCTGTTGAGAATTTCTAACAACCCGAGAATTTCTAACAACCTTTTTTTCGACAGAAAGTACTTTCTTTTCGTACGTTGAGTAGTATGTATGGGGACTTTCAGCAGCTTTGGTCTCAACCAGGCATATCACGAACGTTATGAAAAACTTGGCGACCGTCTCTCCGACGTTGGT
>NIZU01000054.1 GCA_003315675.1 Methanocorpusculum sp. MCE | reverse complement strand
GGCGTTGATACAGTGGTCTGGCAGGAGTTTCAGAGACAACTTGACCTGAAAGGTCTGAAAATTGAACAAGGTATGATTCAGGATGCAACGTTTGTGTATGCTGAACCCGGTCATTGTAAGAAAGACACGCCGCGAGGAGATCAGGCAAAAACACGACGGGATAAAGATGGAAAAATCATGTCCAAGAACGGCAAAATGCACTATGGCTATAAACTTCATACCATCATGGATACGACGCACGATCTTATTCGACGCATTGAAACCACCACGGCAAATGTTCATGATAGTCAGGTGGACCTCTCAGAAAAAGGGGAAGTGGTCTATCGGGATCGGGGATATCAGGGAGCAAAATGCAAGGGATATAGTGCCACAATGAAAAGGGGAGCGAGAGGGCATCCCATTGGCATACGAGATAAACTGAGAAATCTGAGAATCAGTAAGAAGAGATCAAAGGGGGAGAGACCCTATGCAGTGATCAAAAATGTTTTTCATGCAGGGTTGGTGAAGGTAACAACGCTGCAAAGAGTACGAGTGAAAAATATGCTGGCTGCATTTTGTTATAATATCTATCAGGTGAAAACGATTCAAAACAGAGTGTAAATTAAAAAAAAAACGTCAAGGAATAATGGGTATTCTTCTTTTTTTTGGGGGGTGAAGGGGTAGGGATGTAGCCAATCTTCCATAAATCATGATTCGCGTTAAAATATGGGTTGATAGATATTCTCATGTTTTTCATGCAGGGTTGGTGAAGGTAACAACGCTGCAAAGAGTACGAGTGAAAAATATGCTGGCTGCATTTTGTTATAATATCTATCAGGTGAAAACGATTCAAAACAGAGTGTAAATTAAAAAAAAAACGTCAAGGAATAATGGGTATTCTTCTTTTTTTTGGGGGGGTGAAGGGGTAGGGATGTAGCCAATCTTCCATAAATCATGATTCGCGTTAAAATATGGGTTGATAGATATTCTCAGAATATTTTTCCCTCGTTCACGCAGATCATAGTCATACACCTGAAGACCGTCGGTTTGCAGGACGCAGAGGTGATACCCGTATGTTTCGAAAAGATACTTTTCCACATCGCCGAAGAGTCTCGAACTGTCGAATGACATGGAGATGTATCCCTTCCATTCTCCGTCGGCGTAGACCGGTGCTGAGAGGACGGAAACGTTCGTTCCGTCGTCAAGATGCAGATATTCTGTGAGGGCGATCGTTTTTCCGCTGTAGTATGCTTCGTCCGTTCCATATGCGCTTTGATCAGATCCAACGGATGAGAGGATGATATCGGGATAGACTGAGACGACGATCATATTTTCGTCCGCGTAGAGAATCGTCTGGGCAAGTGTTGATTTCTGATAGAGATCCGCAAGGACCTGTTTCGAGGAGTCTGCATCGGTTTTGCCGGCTGCGATTTCATCGGCGGCTTCGATTATCCAGTCTGCACTTTCGCTCAGGCTGAGATTTATCATTGAAATCGCTTCGGATACTGCGTTTTCCTGGGACGCGTCTTTTGCATCGATACAGCCGGCAGAGATCACTGCGGTGCATACGATAAGACCGATGAACAGCTGAATGGGTAATCGCATGCGGTATTCTAGGTTAATTACCGGGAAAAGAGTTTCGAAAAACGTGGGGTCGGTGAGATTTGAACTCACGATCGACGGGTTTCTCCGACAAGCGAACATGTTCAAGAGCAGTGATTAGATCAGTGCTCCAGCGGGTCATCATCAAATCAGTAGACCCGATAGTTCATCATACGCTAAGACCGCTGGAGCCCGTCGCCATTCCGGACTAGGCCACGACCCCGCCAGTTTTCTTATACAAATTCAGCGTATAGCAATTTAAGCGTTGTGCTTCCTGATTGGAGCCTCATATTTGGGTGATGAAGATGATGACGAGGAATACCGCCATAAGGATTATGAAGATCAGAAGATAGAGGAGGTAGTGTTTTGTGTCGGATGCCGTTTTATTTTGAACCGGCACGCGGATGACTTCTTCTGGAATCTCTTTGTAGGGTTGTTCCTTTTCGAGCCGTTCAAACTCGGCACGCTCTTCTTCGGTAAAATCCGGGTCAGGTTCCAGCTTTTCTTTCACGATTATGTACTTGTCTCTCACAAACCTTATTTTATCTGCCGGTCTATCTGATTTTAATGATTAAACTTGGTGAAGATTTTAAGCCGGCGGCGAAGTCCCTGACACCATAACAAATCTCCTTGATGCTGCGGCCGGCGAACACGAAGAGTGGACGCAAATGTATGCCGGCTTTGCCGTTGTCGCCAAGGAAGAAGGATTTGAAAATCTGGCAAAAACCTTCGAATGGGTTGCCGCAATCGAAAAATTACACGAAGAACGCTACAGAAAACTTCTCGCAAATATCAAAGAAGGAAAAGTATTCGCCCGCCCGGAAAAACAGCAGTGGCACTGTGCAAACTGCGGTCATATCCAGATCGGGGACAAAGCTCCCGACGAATGCCCTGTCTGCAAACACCCGCAGGCATACTTCGAGATCAGAAAAACCAACTACTGATTTTCCCAACCTATTTTTTCACAGCCCGTCGCTGGCCGAAGCATTCTGCATCACGCAAAAAAAGAACTGATTCTCAGAATCCGAACGCGAAGGAGAGAATGATATATGCCAGAAACGAGACCACTCCAGCACTGGGGATCGTGATAACCCAGGCAGTGACCATCTGACGAACCGTACTCCAGTTCACCGCTCCGACCCCGCGGGTGACCCCGGTCCCCATGATCGTCCCGCTCGCGACATGGGTCGTCGAGACCGGAACACCGAACGATGTCATAAACGAAAGAACCGCTCCGCCGGAAACTGCAGCGGAAAAACCCTGATACGGCAGGATCCTCGTGATCCCCATACCCATTTTCTTGATCACGCGCCAGCCTCCCGAAAGAATACCTGCAGCGATCGCAAAGCCGGAGAGCAGAACCACCCAAAGCGGCAGTTCTCCGCTGGATGCCGCAAGACCGGTCGAAAGCAGAATGGCAAAGATGATACCCATCGCATTCTGTGCATCGTTTCCGCCGAGACTTGCCGCCTGAAAACCGGAGGCGAGAACCTGCGCCCGCTGGAACCATTTGTTCAAAAGCATCGGGTGCGAGGAACGCTTTGCCGTGATTCTCGTTAAGAGCGTCGTGAATACATACGATACGATCATTCCAAGAATCGGCGAAACGCAGATGAAGAGCAGGATCGCAAGAAGCCCGGAGAAGGTAAAAATCCCTAAAATCATCGCAATAGGCACGGCGACTATAGCTCCGACTCCGGCCCCGAGCAGAAGAAACAGTTTTACCGAGTCCTTGAAGATGAGTGCTACAATCAGCATGACGATCGCACCGATCACTGCGCCGAGAACCAGATAATACTCCATCCCGAGAGCCATCTCCGATGTAGGCCAGTTCACGACCGAAAGACCGCCTGCTGCAATTCCCGCTCCCATCAGCCCGCCGACAAGCGAATGCGATGAAGAGACCGGGATCCCCGACCGCGAGCAGAAATTCACCCAGAAGACAGCTCCGCAAAGACCAATCAAAAGAAGAACGGGGGTGAAGATTTCCGGATTTACGATTCCTTTTCCAATAGTTTTGGCAACTGCGGTCGAGAAGATGAACGGACCTGCAAAACAGCAGACCGATGCCAAAAGGATCGCGTATCTCGGAGAAAGTGCACGAGTTGCTACGACTGTCGCAACTACATTGGATGCATCGTTTCGTCCGTTCGAAAAGTTGAACGCGAGCGCGATGATGATCCCGAGAATAACAACAATAAAAGTAATGGTATCCATGCTTTACTCACGTGTGACGGATCAGAATTGCGGAAAATACATCGGAAACATCTTCGCATTTGTCGGTTGCAATCTCCAGATGTTCATAGATATCTTTGAGTTTGATGATCTCGACAGGATCATTGGATTTGAACAGGTTTCTTATAGCATTGGAAAGAATCTCGTCGGCGACATTTTCCAGACGGTTGATCTCGATACAGCAGCCCTTGATCGTTTCCATGTCTTTGAGCGTGCGAAGGCCGCTGATCCCGGTTTTGATCTCGTCGGCTGCCTGACGGAGGCATTTTGCGAACTCGATCATGAACTGGTCGGTTTTTTTCACTTCGTAGATGAGAAGCATCCGTGCCCCGTCATCGATGTAGTCAATGACGTCATCCAACGCGGTAACAAGCCGGGAAATCTCTTCCGGTTCAAAAGGAGTTATAAAAGTGCGGTTCAGTTCATCATATGCTTTGTGAGCGATCGCATCACCCTGATGCTCGATCTCCTTCATCTTCCGGTATTTTTCCTCGATATTCGTATAGTCGGAAAATATATCGATAAGCAGTTCGGCCGCGGTGCAGACAGTGGCTGCCTGTTCCTCAAACAGTTCAAAAAAAATCTTGTCCTGCGGTACGATTAAACTTTTTAGACCCATCAGTTTCCCCTGATTACCCATACATTCGTTTGGCATCTTACATCAAGGTTATCATATATGAAATATAGGAACGCTATATCCTCTATTGGTGGTTGAATGAAGTCTTTATACCCTCCCGGCGCTAACACTACTGCAGAGATTATACCTATGTTCTTAATTGGTGAAGCACTCGTCGGCGATGGAGCGGAACTCGCTCACATCGACCTTATGATCGGAGATAAAAACGGCCCGGTCGGCATGTCATTCGCAAATGGTCTGACCCAGCTATCCGCCGGCCACACTCCTCTTCTCGGCGTTATCCGCCCCAACCTTCTGCCAAAACCGGCAGTTCTGATCGTCCCCAAAGTAACCCTCAAACACACCGAGCAGGTTACCCAGATCTTTGGTCCCGCACAGGCCGCGGTCTCCAAAGCAATAGCAGATGCATTGGAAGACGGTGTTTTCGAGGGTATGGATGTTGAGGAAAACGTCATTGTTGCAAGTGTTTTCATCGACCCCTCGGCAAAAGACTTCAATAAATTGTACCGTTTCAACTACGGAGCAACGCGCCTCGCCCTCTCACGCGCTCTCGATAAATTCCCTGACACCGCCACCGTTCTGAAAGAGAAGGACAGAGCAGCTCACGGCGTTATGGGCTTCAAGGTCCAGCGTCTGTGGAACCCGCCGTACCTCCAGGTCGCTATGGATCTTGTCGATATGAAACAGGTCGAGCGTGTTTTAACCGGCGTCCCGCAGAACGACCACGTTATCTTCGAAGCAGGCACTCCGCTGATCAAACAGTTCGGCCTCAGTGTCATCAATGAAATCAGAAAGATCCGTCCGAACTGTTTCATCGTTGCCGATTTAAAGACCCTCGATACGGGCAACCTCGAGGCACGCATGGTCTCGAATGCAGGCGGAGATGCCGCAGTCGTTTCCGGCCTTGCACCGGTGGAAACCATCGCAGCCTTCATCAAAGAAGCAAAGAAGTGCGGTATCTATGCAATCATCGATATGCTCAATGTCGACGAGCCTGCAAAACTGATCGAGTCCCTCGGTCAGATGGGCGGCGCAGCACTTCTCCCGCAGTATGTTGAGATGCACCGTGCAATCGACAAAGAGGCAACCGGCGACTACAGCTGGGGTGACATCAAGAAGATCAAGGAAGTTGCAAAGAAGTACAATGCTAAGATCCTTGTTGCGACTGCAGGCGGTATTCGTCAGCTGGTCGTGAAGAAAGCACTCGCAGCAGGTGCAGATATCGTTGTCGTAGGCAGAGCAATCACCGCAAGCAAGGATATCAAGAATGCAGCAGAAAGCTTCCTTGAGGAACTCGACTCGGAAGAGATCGACCAGTTCCGTATCATGACCGACTTCTAAGCCGGTCATACCCGCGGTTTTTTTGCCGCAAGCATATTTTTTTTAATCGTTCCTGTATCTTTGGCTGATACATCAGATATTTCCTATCCGAATCCTTCACTCCAGATGAACTACCTGGAAACCCCAAATGGGCAAAGCCCATTTGAGGCGGCACGCAAGCCGAAGGCTTGCACGCAACGTATCGGGGCCTCAGCAAATAGGATATCCCACCGCGGGCCGCTCCACGCCGGAGTCGCGGCCCCGCACCCCAGATCAAGATAAGGGATTGTTCATCTATTTTTTGCAGAAAAAAGACATGCAAGATAAGAAAAAACCCGCACGCGGGTTTTTCCTCAGCATTTTTCCAGAGAGGGTGCGATTCGCGTTAATTCGCGGAGGCGTGCAAACCATCGGTTTGCGTGCCGCCTCAAACGGACTAGGTCCGTTTGGGCTTATTGGCGGTTAAATAACCTCATGTTTCCAAACCCAGCCGTACCCTTCCGAATTGGATTCACAATCACACCGCGTAAGTCCTATTTTAAAAACAAACAAAAAAGGAGATAGAAAAAATTAGAATTTGGGTTTTGTTTCAACCGCTTTTGCGAGCAGATGGATAGCCGCCAGGAGATCTTTTAAGTCTATGACCTCGACCGGTGAATGAATGTATCGTGCCGGAACCGACATCGGAACACTCGGTATCCCGCCGCGTTCAAAGTTGATGGCGGAAGCATCCGTGTTGCCGCCGTCTCCTACCTCGATCTGACAGGGGAGGTCGAATTTCTTTCCGGTTTTTACCAGCCAGTCGACGATCCGCGGATCCGCAAGATGGCCGCGTCCGCTCGCCGACGCAATGCCAATGACCGGCCCTTTGCCCATGTACACCGGGGCTTTGCGCCGCTCGACACCGGGCGAATCTCCCGGGATTGTCACATCCGTCGCAATTGCCACGTCGGGATCGAGCGTGTAGGAACTTGTCTTCGCTCCTTTCAGCCCGACCTCCTCCTGCACGGTGAAAACTGCGTATATAGTGTGCGTGGTCTTCATCTCTTTCAGAGCGCCGATCAGCATAGCACAACCGGCACGGTTGTCCATGGCTTTTCCCGTGACTGTTGTCCCGGCAAGTCTGGTGTACTGCCTGTCCATCGTGACCGACGTCCCGACGGTAATGCCGAGAGCCTCGACCTCTTCGGGCGATTTTGCGCCGACATCGATGAACATATCCGCCAGATCGATCGGCTTTTTCTTATCCTCATCGGTCATGACGTGCGGCGGTTTGTTGCCGAGCACGCCGTAGAGATCCCCTTTCTCTCCGTGCAGAATGACGCGCTGCCCGACCATCACCGGATTATACCAGCCTCCGACCGCGACGAATCTGATAAATCCATGATCATCCACGAACTGGACCATCAGACCTATCTCGTCCATATGGGCGGCGAGCATGATCTTGAAGTCGTCGCCTTTTTTCACCGCGATAAGATTGCCCATCTTATCGGTTTTGATCTCATCCACATATTCTGCGATCTCGGCACGGATGATCTTTGCAATCTCCGATTCACGGCTGGAAATGCCGTGTGCATTCGAGAGTTTTTCAAGTAAAGTATTGATTTCGGGAAGTTCCATTTACGCCACGACCGTTCGTATTCTGTCAAGAGCGATTTTTATATTTTCCTGGGATGTTGCATAGCTCATACGGGCGTATCCGACACCTTTAGAGCCGAATGCGGCGCCCGGCGTGATGATGACGCCCGCCTCTACGATCTTCATGACCGTCTCGAGATCGAGTTTCGGGAACGCGTAGAATGCTCCTTCCGGCATCTCAACGGAGATCCCCATCTCCCGAAGTCCGCCGATAAGGAGATTTCTGCGTGCCTCGTACTCCTTTTTCATAACACCGATGGAAGACTGGTCTCCGGTGTATGCCTCGAGCGCCGCATACTGGGCGATCGATGTCGGGCAGGCAAGCGAGTACTGCTGGATTTTGACCGCCTGGTCGATGATCTCCCGGGAAGCTGCCATAAACCCGATACGCCAGCCCGTCATCGCATAGGTCTTGCTTGCCGCGTTGATCGTGACGACATTGTCGCCGAACCTAGCTGCGCTGACGAACTCGGTGTCTCCGTAGCAGAACTTCTCGTACACTTCGTCGGAAAGAACGGTGACATCGTAATCCGCTGCGGATTCGACGACCGCCCTGATCGTCTCTTTCGTCTCGACCGCTCCGGTAGGATTCGCCGGGCTGTTTAAGACCATGACTTTGGTGTTCTTGTCGGAGAAGTGCTCTTTGAGTGCCTCGACCTCTAGATGGAGATCGGGTTTGAGGGCCACCGGGTCGGGAACTCCGCCTGCCAGCGTCGCAAGCGAACCGTATGAGACGAATCCCGGATTGTTGAAGACGACTTTTTGTCCGTTTTCAACGAGCGAAAGGATCGCGGCGTGCAGTGCACCCGAGCCGCCGGCTGTGATCAGGATGTCTGCAGGTTCGTAGGAGAGCCCGTTTTCCGTTTTGAGTTTTGCAGCGACTGCGGCACGCAGTTCGTCGATTCCCGCATTATTCGTATATCCGGTTTTGCCTTCGGCAATAGCCTTGAACGCCGCGTTTTTGATGTTCTCAGGCGTGTCGAAATCAGGCTGACCGAGACCCATGTTGATGGATCCGGGAGCTGCCGATTCGAACATCTTTCTGATTCCCGAGATGTCGATGGATGTTACACGTGATGAAAAATCTGTCATATTACTCGATGTTGGTGTGGCGGCGTTTCAGATCGGCCTCTTCGATCTTTTTCATATCCATCAGGGTCGAGATGACCGCATCGCCGAACATCAGAGAGGATGTTTCGAAGATGGTGCCAAGCGGGGCGAAGGACCGGTGTTCGCCAAGCATCTGACGGATCTCGTACTCGTGGGCATCGCAGGTGACCGGGTCGCGCTGGGTTTCAATCTCAATGATAAAATCCGCAATGCGGCCGATGCGCGACTTTGGATTGGATGAAACGAGAGCGACCTTTGCACCGAGACCTTTTGCGGTTTCTGCAATATCTCCAATGGTTTTCGTGTTTCCTGATCCGGAAAAGGCAATGATCAGATCGGTATCGCCGATTGCCGGGGTGATGGTCTCTCCGACGACATAAGCGGTAAATCCGGTGTGCATCAGGCGCATCGCAAAGGATTTGGCGACCAGTCCGGATCTCCCTGCCCCCATCACATAGATGCGGTCTGCATCGAGGATCGCATCGAGGAATGCATCCACCTGTTCCGCGGGGATCTTTTGAGCAATGGCATCGATGCGCGAGGCCATGAGACTCATCATGTTTTGAACGGACACTCCGTAATTCATAATTATCTAGCTATTGGATGTGCAGATACAAGAGGGTGTTGGAATTGGAAACTGCATTTAGGCATCGGCGATGCCGTGCAAAAAGAAAAATGATGGTTGGGCCGTATTCCCTACCAGAAATCGTAATGGGTGTGGTCCTGCGGGTCCATACGTTCCGGGTGTGTCTCCGGCGGCATCCCTCTGCCGACAGAAAGGATCGCGACCGGCCGGATGTGTGCGGGGAGATCGAGGGCTTCTTTGACCTCTTCCTCGTCGAATGCCCCGATCCAGCAGGTGTGCAGGCGAAGTGCGTGGGCTGCAAGCATCATGTAGGTCGCGGCGATCGTGGCATCCTGAACGGCGAAGAGGATTCCTCTGTCGGCATATCTGGACATTGACCGGACGTAGTTTGCGCAGACGACAAGGGCAGACCCTGCGTCCGGTATCTGGGGCTGATTTCCCGCAGCATCTCCGAGGAGTTCGAGTTGGCTTGGGTCGGTTACGACGACGACGTCCCATGCTTCGAGGTTCCCTGCCGACGGGGCGGATGATGCGGCCTGAAGAAGATACTCCATCTCCTCATCTGTAAGGCAGTCGGGTTCGTACTCGCGGACCGAGTACCGGGTCGCAAGGAAGGTCTGGAATTCAGATAAGTCCATGTTCATGTAAGACCGCAAAGGCGCCTGCGGCAACGGTTGTTATCGGGGTCATTGCTTCGCCTGATTTATCGGATGCAAGACCGAACTGGTTCGACTCGGCAAGGCCGATGACGGCAAGCAAAAATGCAGCTGCCTGATTGAACTCTTCGGCCTCGGTCAGTTTTGCGGCGGCCTCGCAGTCGGCTGCGAGAACATCGGTCAGGGTGATCAGAATGGTTTTCGCCCCGGCTTTCTCCTCTTTTTTCAGGGAGGGTATGGTCACGAACTGGTGGGCGATCATCATTATGTCGAGTTTGAGCCGCTCGGCGAGATGATACTGCAGAAGTGCATCTTTTGGTGTAAGGGTCATGATGTATTTGTTTTCCGTGAGGGGATAAATAGCATCTGATTGTGTGCGGTCCGGCCGCGAATCCTGTAAAAATAGAGAGGGGCCGGAGTCGAAACAATAGAGTTTATACGCCTTTTTCGTATCCAAGGCCGGCGATCCGTTCCGGATGCGAGTAAACGGTGAACCGGGGCGGCCTGGCAAAACAGATCAGCGTGATCCCTGATTGTTCGGCAAGCGCAGCTCCGGCGCTTGTCGCTGCTGCACGCGAGACGATGACCGGTATCCCGGCATTTGCCGCTTTGGCTACCATTCCCTGCGGCATGCGGCCTGTACACCCGAGGACGCACTCGCCTGCGGGCAGATGATTCCGGGTCATATAGCCGATGACTTTGTCGACGGCATTATGCCTGCCGATGTCGTTTGCGGAGAAAACCACATCTCCCTTATGATAAAGGACTGCGCAATGGAGAGCTCCGGTCTTGTCCCACTGTTCGGTGTTCAGCCGGTCACGTACTGCAAATATCTCCGCGGGGGTAATCTGCACCTCGCCGGTCACGCAGCCGGATGATTCCCGCGGACAAAATCCTCCGGCCGATTCTATCTGCCCGCTGATGTCTGCGTTTTTTTCCGCCTCCACGAATATATCCGTTCCCCTGACGTCGACCGACCGGATCTTTTTTGCGATCCCGGCGGCAAGAAAAAAGCCGGCGCCGAGTTCATTGAGCGACTCCGGCGTTGCGACATTGTCAAGATATTTTTCTCCGTTCAGATACAAAGTGACGGTATCCTCGGCAACCACCGGATCAACGGATATGACCACAGTTCCGTTGTCGTATCTCCAGCCGGGAAGCTGCATCTCATTACACCGGCAGGTCTCATCCTTCGGCTCGTCTGCGGGAAATCCGCCGATCCTGTTTGGGTGCGAGTAGACGGTAAACCGGTTCTCCCGTGCAAAACCGATCAGGGTAACACCCTCCTCTTTTGCGAGCATCGCTCCAGGATAGGTCACCGCGGTCCTGCCGACGATAATCGGGATCCAGGCGTTCACTGCCTTCATCACCATCCCTCTCGGCTGCCTGCCCGTGCAGCCAAGGACGCATTCGCCTGGCGTAATTCCCTGCAGTGTCATGAATCCAATCAGTTTGTCGACCGCGTTGTGTCTTCCGATATCGCTAGACACGGCGATGACTTTGTGGTCATGCCATAATGCGGCGCAGTGGAGACCGCCGGTCTGCCGCCAGACATCCACGTTCATGGCCTCTCGAACGGCGAAAACGTCTTCCGGCTGTATGATCAGCGATGAGGAGATACGACCTTTTTTTTCTGCAGGAGTGAAGCCTTCGCGGGAACCCGTATCCGGATATACCTCTACCTCGACGAATACGTTTCTGCCCTCAACCCTGACGGACCGTATCTTTTTCGCGATCCCGGCGGCAATAAAAAATCCGGCCCCGAACTCTTCGAGCATATCGCAGCTTGCAACGATGTGCAGGAATTCCTGTCCGTTTAGATGCAGGATGATCTCGTCTTCGCATGCCACGATGTCGCTGATTTGCGTGTTTACTCCGTCTTTCCAGAGGAGTGCTGGCTGTTTTTTAATTATGCCGCTCTCTTCGGCTGATAGATCGTGCCGGGTCATGGTCGTTCCTTGTATTGGCTCTCTCACGATTGGAAGTATTTTTGGAAAATCTTCAGTGAATAGCTGTAATCCAGTATTTTGGCGTGATACCTAATAGGAGTATGGATAATTGCCGGGCAGGGCCCTGCTAAAAAAAGATGTTGGGAGAATTATCTGACCATCTCGCCGTGCAGCGTGAGGTCGAGACCGATATACTCCTCGTCTTCGGAGACACGCAGGCCGACCGTCTTGTCCACGATCCAGGCAAGGAAATAGGTCGCTCCAAAGGCAAACACGGCGGTCACGCAGGCGTCGAGGATCTGGATACCGAGCAGATAGGCGTTTCCTTCAATGAACCCCGAAGCTCCGCCGACTGCCGCGGTCGCGAAAATACCGCAGGCGATGGTTCCCCAGAATCCGCCGACGCCGTGGATCGACCAGGCATCGAGACTCTCATCAAATCCTTTCTTGACTCTCCAAATAAGGGCGTAGTAACAAAGGATTCCGGCGACCGTTCCGATTAATAGGGCTGCCCACATGTTGACGAATCCGGCGGCGGGAGTGATCGCGCCGAGACCGGCGATCGTTCCCGAGATGAAACCGAGCGAACTGGGTTTTCCGTGCCGCCAGTTTGCGATCATCCAGGAGATCGTTCCGGCAGCTGCGGAAATCAGCGTTACCATGATCGCGTGAATGGCGAGATCGTTGGCGGCAAGAGCGCTTCCTCCGTTGAATCCCATCCAGCCGAAAAGCAGAACTCCGCAGGCAAAGAAGGTGAGCGGAATGTTCTGCGGGTGGAAGTTGTATGATCCGAACCCTGACCGTTTCCCGATGTAAATCGCGAGAGCAAGGGCGCCGAATCCTGCACTGATATGCACGACCGTTCCTCCGGCGAAATCAAGGGCGCCGAGCTTCTGGAGCCAGCCTCCCCCCCATAACCAGTGGGCGATCGGGTCATACACAAACGTCGTCCAGAGAACGCCGAAAAGCAGGAACGCTCCGAACTTCACGCGTTCGGCAACGCCCGAGACGATGATTGCGAGCGTGAGGCCGGCAAACGTCATCTGAAATGCGGCAAACAGCAGATCGGGGATCTGCAGGCCGAGAGTTGTTCCAAACTCCACGCCGTTCAAACCGAGATGGTTGAGACCGCCGATCACCAGCATGTCGGTTCCAAACACAAGCGAGTAGCCGAGCAGGAACCACTGGAGAATCACGATCATAAGTGATGCGAATACGAGCATCAGAACGGAAATGAAGTTCTTTTTGCGAACCATGCCGCCGTAGAAAAGACCTAGGGCTGGCGTCATTAAAAGTACAAGGGCGGTTGAAGCAAGCACCCAGGCAACGGATCCGGTGTCAATCATATATATAGTGTCTCCATCGGGTCGCCGGGACCAGGTCTGCGATGCAGGACAGACCCCCATTTGTCCCCGCTCACAGATATTTTACACCGGATGTATTGATTCTGTAAATATATTAATGGTGAGAGTGGTTAGCATGTCACATGTTATCATACATAACTTCTCCTGTCAGGCGGTCTGATCCGGTTGTTCCGGAGCGGTTTCTTTGGTGAGCAGAATGATGTTTTTGAGCAGGTATTTTACCAGAATCGAAACTGACGGATTGCCCGCAGAAAAGATGCCGATCTCTCTTCCGTCCAGTTTTCCGATGATCAGCGTATCCTGCCGGTCCGCATGGATGGTCAGCTGGAACTCAGGCTCGGTTCCAAACCCGTCGGTATTTCGCGCATCCATGAACTCCTTCATCTCGGGCTGAAGTTTGTAGCACCGTATGGGAAACATATCCGGATCGGTGTCTTCCGGGACGATTAAATAGAGGTCGATCTTTTTCGAGAGATTTTTCAGGTTCCAGATATGTTTTTTCACATATGCCGTGTCGTGACAGATCATCACGATCTCTTTTTTGCTTCTGTTGAACATCATCCGAAGATGACTGTCGATTGCCCAGGTATTCTGGAGAGTATACGAGAGCAGCGGGCGGTTGTGCTGGAAGGTGATCCTCGAATGGAGATACTGTTCGACGTCGTTGAGCCGTTCGAGATTCTCCAGTCTTAACCGGTTGAACGTCTTGGTGATGTCGTGGATAAAGAATCGCGACGGCCCTGCTTCTTCTGCCGTACCGACAAATCCCTTCTCCTCGAGATTTGCGAGTGCTTCGTAGACTTTGTTTCGCGGGACCTTGCTGATATCGTGCATCTCTCGGGCGGTCGCTACCTTCAGTTCGAAAAGAACTGCGTAGACTTTTGCCTCGTTTTCCGTCATTCCGATCGATTTCAGTTTTTCAACGAACTCCTGCATGCTTCCCTCTTCACGAATTAGTATGGATTTTTCAGGATGAATAATTCATCTATTGTTACCTTTTACCGTAACACTAATTATATATGTGTTTGTGCCGATTTTGTAATAACCAGTTGAAACATATCTGGGGTTCTGAAAATCGGAGCAGGATATGATGCGGGATTCTGGGCAACAAGATCCCGCCCGGATTTTATCTCCAAAAAAAGTTACCAAATGATCGAAAAAGATGCGGCCGATAGTGGTTTTCAGTTTTGTTCTGTAACCATATTAAGTACCGCAGAGATCCTGCGTAACGGGAATTGGATTCATGGAAATACTAGATACAACCATCAGGGACGGGGGATATGCAGTTGATTTCAACATCTCCTGTTCAGACGTTAGAAGCATCTCTTCCAAGCTGGAAGAGATGGGCATAGGATTGATCGAAATCGGACACTGGATGGGACTGAACGCCAGTTCTCCCAAAAACGGCATCGCCGCCCAGACCGATGAGGAGTATATGCGTGCGGCCGGCGATGTGCTGACGAAATCCAAATTCGGGATGTTCTGCATTCCGGGCATCGCACGGTTAGAGGATCTGCAGCTCGCCGTTGACTGCGGGGCCTCGTTTGTCAGGGTCGGCATCAATGCGGATCAGATTCCGCTGACCGAGCCGTATATCCGCGAAGCAAACGACCTCGGCTTAACGGTGATGACGAACTACATGAAGTCGTACGTTCTAACACCCGACGAATTTGCGCAAAACGTACTGCTTTCAGAAACATACGGGGCTGACTGCGTGTATATCGTCGACTCGGCCGGCAGTATGTTCCCGAATGAAATACAGGAATATTATAATACGATACGCGAGTATTCCGACATCAGGCTCGGATTCCACGGGCACAACAATCTCGGACTCGCCGTCACAAACAGCGTGTACTGCGCTAAGCTCGGATTCAATTTCATCGACTGTTCTCTGCATGGTCTCGGGCGAAGTTCCGGGAACGCCTGTACGGAAATGTTTCTCGCGATCCTGGAGAAAAACGGATACCGGACCGACGTGGATCTCGTTGAGTTATTTTCAGCGGGATACGATCTTCTCCGGCCCATCACCAACAAAGAACTCGCGGATCCGTTTGATTACGTCTGCGGATATGCCGGGTTCCACACCAGTTATCTGAATCAGATCAACAAATGCGCAGAAGAGTTCGATGTGAATCCGTTCCGTCTGATCATCGAGTACTCGAAGTACGATCAGGCGAATATGGACTATGAAAAACTCTGCAGCGTGGCAATCGGGCTGCAGAAAAACTCCCGGCTGCGGCAGGCCGACCATCCGATCTGTCCGAACTGTGCAAGCTGAGTCTTGTTAAGATCACACCTCACAATTTTGAAAATAATTATTTTTCCTTCTCGATGAGAAGGACCCGCGCCGGAGCCCCGTCACTGTCTTTGATCTTCATCGGAAGCGCCGCGATCTGATAGCCTCTCGTGTAATCAGTTATCCCGGCAGTTGCCAGATACTCGACAAGGATCACGCCGTTTTTCAAAAAGAGTTTATGGATCACGGAATCGTTTTCTGCATGCAGCGGGGTTTTACTGTCGTCCGGGGACGGGGTGTCCAGTCCGAGAAGTTTCACGCCCGAATCGACGAGATACTGCGCCGCCTCTTCGCTGAAGTAAGGATACTTCGCGTAATAATCCCCGGTGTTCCAGTGTTTGTCCCATCCGAAAACGCAGATGACCCGCTCATGCAGCGGTATTCCGCGAAGCATCTCCGTCGTGACTTCCGTATCGTCTGCAAGACTTCGGAGATCGATGAGGGTCACATCGCCGAAAAGCGTGGATAAGGGGATCTCGGGGATCGTTATCCCGTCGGGGATGAAATGTCTCGGTGCATCCATGTGGGTCCCGGTGTGGCTGCCGAGCGTCAGTTTTTTCGTGTTTCTTCCGACGGATTGAATCGTTCCAAGCGTTTCAGAAGAGAACGCCGTGTGCCAGTCCGCATGGAAGCAGGGCATTCCTTTTTCCATCTCATGCGTTAAATCAATGATATTCATACAAACGGTCTCCGCTGCTTTAGGTATACTTTGGTAATTCTCTCATTTATGTTTGACCCGAACGACCCTCTTTGCAGGAATATATATTAATGCAGGACGACGGAGTAAAAGATAGAAGAGTGTTATGGAAAAGGTAGAACATCCCTGGTCATTGGATACCGACGAGCTCCGGCGTGCCCTCAACTGCGATACCGAGGCCGGGCTTGATGCCGCGGAAGCAGAAAACCGACTCAAAGAGGCCGGATCGAACACCATAACCGAGTTCAAAAAGATCTCTTTTTTCGGAATACTGCTCGAAGAACTCAAAGAACCGCTGATCGTGGTCACGCTCCTGATAGGCGTCGTCTACAGTATCTTGGGCCAGATCGGGGACACGATCACGATCCTCTCTCTCATCGTATTCGTCACGGTCGTCGAGGTCTATACCGAGTTCAAAGCCAAAAAAAGTATGGAGGCCCTCAAAAAACTGGCGGCGCCGACGACCTGGGTCATAAGAAACGGCAAACCAGACGAGATCTCGGCAGCCGAGGTCGTTCCCGGCGATCTGATGATCTTAAAGAGCGGCGTTCGTGTGAGCGCCGATGTAAGAATCGTGACCTCGCAGGGTCTTGAGGTCGATGAATCGCAGCTCACCGGCGAGTCCATGGGGGTCGGCAGGGATGCGGCCGTGATCCCGCAGGAGACGGGACTGAATGACCAGACCAATATGGTCCACATGGGAAGCGTGATCCTGAAAGGAAAAGGGACGGGTATCGCGGTACATACGGGGATGGACACCGAGCTCGGGCGGATTGCCGGCCTTACCCAGGAAGCAAGCGACCCGAAAACGCCGATGCAGAAATCCACTCTGCACCTGACCAAAAATCTGATCGGGCTCGCGGTGATCTTCAGCATCGCGATCCCCATCCTCGGGTTCCTCCGCGGACTGCCGGTCCCGGAGATGGTTCTGACCGGCCTGTCTCTTGCTCTCGCTACGATCCCAGAGGAACTTCCCATCATCATGACGATGCTGCTCGGATTCGGGGCGATCCAGCTTGCCGGAAAACACGTTCTCATCCGCCGGACGAAGGCCGCCGAGACGCTCGGCAGCGTGACGATTATTGCGACCGACAAGACCGGCACGCTGACGGAGAACAAGATGAGCATCGAGTCATGGACCCCCGAGAATGAAAAGCAGCTTTTTACCATCGGCGTTCTCATGGCGGATGTCTCCGTCGATCATGAGGGGAATTTTTTGGGCGACCCGATGGACAAGACCGTGGTCGAACAGGCCGGGAGGCTTGGCCTCGAACGAACCGCACTTTTGACAGAATACACCATCCTGCAGGATGCCGGCTTCGACGGCGCGAAAAAAATATTTTTGATGCGGTATGACCATGCCGGGACGCCCGTCGATCTCATCAAGGGGGCTCCCGAAAGCGTGTTTGCCTTGTCGAAACCGGATCCTGATCTGGAAAATCAGCTCAATGCCTCGATAAAATCTGGGTTCCGCACGATCGCCGCCGGGTTTAAAAAATCTTCAGAGGAGAAATACACGCTCGCGGGTCTGATCAGTTTCGACGACCCGATCCGCGAAGAGGTAAAACCGGCGATCTGTGAGTTCTCCAGCGCAGGCGTTCGGGTCATGATGATCACGGGCGATCATGCGGGAACGGCGGCCAGGGTGGCAGACGAGGCGGGGATCACCGTTGACACCGTTTTGACCGGCGAAGAAATACGCGGGATGTCCTCCGAGGAACTTCGCGAGGCCGTTAGAAGCTGTAATGTTTTTACGAGGATCACGCCGGAGGTAAAACTCAGGATCGTTACGGCGCTGCACGAAAACGGGGAGGTCGTGGCCGTCACCGGGGACGGGATCAACGATGCTCCGGCGTTGAAAGCCGCCGATATCGGGATTTCATTCGGCATTTCGGGAACCGATGTCGCGAAGGAAGCGTCCGATATGATCCTCGCAAACGACGATTTTACCGCCCTCGTGGACGCCATCATAGAAGGCAGACGGCTGTATGAGAATATGTTCAAGTGCATCATGTACACGCTCGCAAGCAAAATCGGTCTGGTATTCATGCTTTTGATTCCGATTCTGCTGGACGTGCCGCTCCCGTTCGCCCCGATCCAGATCATCATCATGGAACTCTTTATTGATCTTTCCGCGTCCACGTCCTTTGTCGTGGAGCCGGGCGAATCGGATCTCTTGAAACAGAAACCGCGTGATCCAAGCGAGAAGTTCATGAACAGAAAGATGATCTCCGGCATTTTTACCGGCAGCCTGACGCTGATCGCGGTCGTATTGTTCGTCTACTTCTTCAGCTGGTTTACGACCGGGGACCTTGGAGCTGCGCAGACGTATGCGTTCGTCGCCTGGCTCTTCTGCCACATCCTTCTCGCAATGAATATGCGGACCAGCCGCGTGCCGTTAAGCAGGGTTGGATAATTCTCCAGCAAAGCAATGAACATCTGGATGATCGGGGTGATCGTTTTCCTGATCATCATCCTGAACGTTGCATTCTTCATCGAATACCTGAAGTTGTCTGAGGTTGATCTGCTGCCGATATTCGGCATCGTTCTTCTGTCGTTTGCTGCGACCTACTGGATAGAGCTCCGGAAAATACTGCGCATAAAAAAGGGCGGGGTTTCAGGACCCGGTTCTCTTGTATGATGAGGAAATAATCAGTGTCTGCCTGATCATACGTCCAGCGGGACATCCTGTCCCTTTTCATCGATGAAAAGAGCGGCAAGGAGATTTTTTCCCTCCTCTGCATACAGTTTTTCAAACATCAGATAAATCAGTTTGACGTCTTCTGACCCGAGCGGGAGATTTTTATCCTTATTTTTGGTTATCCGCTTGATCGCGTCCGATTCCTCCGCCGACATCTTCGCGCCGTATGCCGCGGTGAACCGTTCGACCCGCTGACGCCAGGGTCCCTGTCTTGAAGTGTTTATGATCTTTCTGAAATCCAGATCCTTTTTTGGGACTATGGCCGCGGGAGGTCTCGCAGTAGGTGAGGCCGGAGATTTCGGCGGGGCAGCGTTTGGTCTCGAGGGCGGGAAGACTTTTTCATGGACCACTTTCCGTGCAGTCTGTTCGGGTCGTTTGCCCGGGTCCTGCTGCTTGTTCAGGATCCGAAATCCGTTTCCGTGCTTTGTCAGGATCTCGTCGTCGATGACCCTGAGTTTCATATTCGCAAGATTCATGCCGATATCGGTTATTTTGAAGATGGTCGTATCGGTGTGCTCGACCATCCCGGTTTTTATGAGATAGAACAGGGCATCGTTTACTTTGCTGTCGAAAATCCCGACTCCTCTGCCGCCTGTCTGCATGATCTGTTCTTCCAGGGTCAGACTGAACACGGCTGCGAGACTGTCTTTGATCTCTTTTCGTTTGTGTGGGACGCCGTCGGCAAGGAAATTCAGGATCGGCGCATACATCAGAGAGTACTGTTTAGGCAGAGACATGATACGTACGGGGTAGAAGGGGTGAAGAATATATATGATTTCCGTCCGGCCGGTTGGGAAAACCTATTTATCTTCATCCGCCGTTTTTCCTCTTATGACGACCGTGGACGCAGACCTCAAAGGACCGGGCCGTGAAACCCGGGAGAACATCGCCCGTATCTTTGATCGAAAGAATATCTGATCCGCGTTCGGTGAGCGCATCAGGATGAGAATCGCCGATCTTCGCGCCGCTCCGGAGAGTTTCAACCCGGATTACATGAAACGTTATGCCGCTCTTGCCACGTATGCCGGCGATCTCACGCCGCATCAGGCGTATGCGATGAGTAATCTCTTCGGTATGGACAGTGCCCGGGGATATCAGGAGCTTCCGACCGACAAAAAATTTGCCTTCCCGGAGGATGACCGCCCGCAGTTCGAGTATCAGGTCGGCTGGCACTTTTTCGTCGGGAACGTGTTTGATATAGAGGGCCGCGAGTACGGGATACAGCTGATGTTCTGGCGTTACTCTCTTCTTCCTCCGGAAATGGCAAAGGAGGCCGGACTGACCGATATCGAGAATCAGATCGTCGAGGTCCATTTTGCCGTGAGTTCCGCAGGAAAGAGGCATTACCGGATGCGGCCGGTGATTGTTGCGGGAACGACGGGGCTGATCAATTTCTCGACAGGGCCTTATACGTACTCCGTTGGTAAACAGATCCTTCAGTCTCAATCGAAAGACGCTCTCTTTCCACTGAGACTGCAGGCATGGGGTATCGACAATCACAAGGATACGCCGGCCGAAATTTCGATTGATATCACCGTCGATCAGACCAAAGGGTATGTCTTAAACGGGGATGAAGGGATGATGCCGAGCGTCGGATGGGTTGGGACACTGTATTATTCCGTCCCGCGTCTCCTGGTGGATCCGGAAAAGAGCCGGCTTTCAATCGACGGTGAGGAGTTCCGGCTTGCATCCGGCACGTTCTGGTATGATCATCAGTGGGGAACCGGTTTTATGCCGTCGGGCAGTCCGCGAAGCGATGTTCTGCGTGCGGCAGGGCTCATTGATGACAAACCGGCCGTCGGCTGGGACTGGATGGAGGTTCAGTTCGATAACGATACCGAGCTTACCCTCGCGTCGATTCATTCTAAAGAGCAGAAGGATTTCATTAAGCAGACCGGCCCAACCCCGCCGGGCGTTATGACTGCTCCCGCCGTCGGATCGTTTATTAAAGAAAACGGGGAGTATTTCCCGATCAAAGCCATGCTGAAGGTCACCGAATGGGTGCAGAGTTCGGTGACCGACGGACCGTATCTGACGACCCGCGTCTGGTATCCGAACCGGATGGAGGTCACTGTGGAAACGGCGGAGGTGCCGGATGCATGCAGACGATTCGTGATGATCCCGATCGTTTCGACCGGTCAGCAGGGATTTTTTGCGGCAGGAGCGGAGTATTCGGAAGGGGCGGTCAGTATCGAGTCGCCCGACGGAAAACGGATCGGATCGGGCTTTTTGGAAAATGTGAGTTATGCGGATGCCTGCAGGCAGAATCTGCGGCTTGCCGGCATCCCCGATACGCCGGAGATGGCCGGGATTTTTGCAAAGCCGGTGATCACGGACGAAATGAAGGCCGCCGCAATGGCTTTTCTGATGAAACCGGAGAATGCCGCCCGGCTCGCAGCGGAGCTCGCAAAGTCCAGAGGGCTTTGAGTTCCGGCTCTCCTGCTTTTTTTTCAGAAAGAGTCTGTTTCTTTTTTTGTACGCTTCGATTTCATGTATGGAATCATTAGGGTGGGCGCTATTCTCGCAAGGCATTTGCCTTGCTCAGCTAAGGTCGTCCGCTTTCAGCGTCCATCCCGCAGTCACTTCCCAACACCCCCAAAAATAACCAACAATCTCCATATATCCTTACGGGAGCCGCCGAGGGGGTGACAGGATTTGCCCGAACGTTCCCGATGAGGGATGAGCAAGACAGCGTAGCTGGATTGCGAAAGTGAGGGTCAGCAAATCCGATTCTGGGAGCCCGAAGGGCGGGATTCGCGCCGATTCGCGGTTGGTTATTCTCTTGCGTCCACACTTACTCATCTCCTTCCTTCTCATAACTTCGCAATCTATCTCATACCTCCGCCCCTGTCCCCTTTTCGTGAATTTCGTTGATTTTCGAAAATTTCGTGTGGGGGACGGGGGAGGTAACTATATGTATGTCAGCAAACTTATCTTTCTTTTTTCGTGTTTTCGTCTTGTTTTCGTGGATTTCGTGTGATGGATGCACCCATCAAATAATATCCCGTACACGAAACCGAAGCGTACACCAAAAAGAAAACCAGCATCGGAAAACGAAGAAGGCATGAATAGAGCGAAAGCCACTTTTGGACACCCCCGCCCCTATCCACAATACTCATAACTTCCGGCATGCAATTATATAACCACTATGGACTTCGGCGGTTCTATCGGAAAAAACACCTATGTCGCACCCAATGCGACCCTCAAAGGCGACGTAACGCTCGGCGATAACGTCACCATCCTTTTCGGGGCGGTCCTTCGTGCAGATATGGAAAAAATAACAGTCGGCAACGGCTCCAATGTGCAGGACAATGCCGTCATCCATGAAAGTCACGGTCACCCAGTTTCGATCGGCGAAAACGTCTCCATCGGCCACGGGGCGATCATCCACGGGGCAACAATCGAAGACGACGCACTCATCGGCATGGGAGCGATCGTCTTGAACGGCGCAAAAATCGGCAAAGGATCCCTCATCGCAGCCGGAGCTCTCGTCTCCGAGCGAAAGGAGATCCCGCCGAACTCTCTTGTCATCGGCGTTCCCGGCAAAGTCGTTCGCGAACTCACCCCCGAAGAGGCGGCCGGCAACCTGAAAAATGCGGCAACCTACGTCTCCGTCGGGCAGAGGTATCTCCATGAGTAATGTTGTTGTCATTGGCGGAGGAGTCGCCGGCATCCAGAGTGCCATGGACATCGCCAACCACAAAATCCACGTCTATCTGATCGAGCGGGAGCCTTCGATCGGCGGCCACATGGCCATGCTCGACAAAACCTTCCCGACAAACGACTGTTCGATGTGCATCCTTTCGCCGAAGATGGCCGAGATCTCCCGTCACCCGAACGTAACCATCCTCACCCTCGCCGAGGTCGAGAAGATCGAAGGAGAGGTCGGAAATTTCACCGTCACCGTCACCAAATACCCCCGATACATCAACGAAAAGGAGTGTACGGGCTGCGGCGACTGTATCACTATCTGCCCGGTCGAGGTCTACAACAAATTCGATGCCGGCATCGGCGTTCGAAAAGCGATCTACAAACCCCACGCCCAGTCGATCCCGAACATCGTCGTCAAAGACAATCTCCACTGTATTGAATGCGGTCTCTGCTACGGAGTCTGCGGCAAAGACGCCGTCCTCAAAGTCACCGAAGACCGGGTCAAGACCATCGAGATCAATGCCTCCGCCGTCGTGATCGCGACCGGATACTCACTCTTCGACCCGCAGAAGAAATCCAGATTCGGCTATCTTCGATACCCGGATGTCATCACCTCCCTTGAATTCGAGCGGATGATCAATGCCGGCGGACCGACAACCGGCAACCTTCGCCGGCTCTCGAACAGCGAAACGCCCAAAAGCATCGTCTTCGTACAGTGCGTAGGATCGCGTGACATGACGATCAACAGAAACATCTGTTCCTGCGTATGCTGCATGTACGCCCTCAAAAACTCCATGCTCATCAAAGAGCATTATCCGGACTGCGAGGTCTCGATCCTCTACTCGGATATCCGTGCCTACGGAAAAGGCTACGAGGAGTATTATCAGCGGGCGATCGACGCCGGAGTCAACATCATCCGGGGTCTGCCGGGTGATGTGCAGGACACCGGAAAAGGCCGGCTCGTTCTCCCGGTCGAAAATACCGAGACAAGGGAGTACCTCAATCTGGAAGCCGATCTCATCGTCCTTTCGGTCGGCATGCTGCCCGAACCGGACACCGTGCGTCTTGCGCCGTCGCTTGGGATCGGTCTCGATGAAAATCAGTTCCTGAGTCCGGCCGATATGAAGCTCGACCCGGCGGGAACGATCCGCCCCGGAATCTACATAGCCGGCGCCGCCCTTGCGCCGAAGGATATTCCCGACTGTGTCATGTCCGCCGGCGCCGCCGCGATGAAAGCCTCCATCGATGTCATCAGGAGCGAACAATGACGGAGGAGAAAACCATCTGGTGGAACGATGAAAACAGCTCCGTGATGCTCATCGACCAGACGCTGCTCCCGACCGAGTATAAGGTCATCGAGATCACCGAAGTCTCCAGGCTCGCGGACGCGATCCGCCGGCTCGAGGTCAGAGGAGCTCCGGCTCTCGGCATTGCCGGCGCATTCGGCGTCGCTTTATCTGCGGCACGATGCGTCTCGGACGCCGAGTTCGACGAGACCATCGCGTCTGATGCGGCGCTTCTCAAAAGCACGCGGCCAACAGCCGTGAATCTCGCATGGGGCGTGGATAAAGTCCTCCGCAGTATGGAAAACCTCCCCCCGGAAATGGCCCGGATCATGGCGCTTTTCGCCGCGAAAAACATCGCCGGAAACGACACCAAAGCCTGCATGTTTCTGGGTCACAACGGCGCCTCGCTTCTTCCGCAGATCGGGACCGTTCTTACCCACTGCAATGCGGGGGCTCTTGCCTGCTCCTCCTGGGGCACGGCGCTTGGCGTCATCCGCTCAGCCAAAAAGATGGGCAAAAAGATCTCGGTCGTCTCCTGCGAGACTCGCCCTCTTCTGCAGGGATCCCGGCTTACTGCCTGGGAACTCGCCCGCGATGAAATCCCCGTGACAACGATCGTCGACTCCGAAGCCGCATTCCTGATGCGTCAGGGAAAAATCGACGCCGTCATCGTCGGCGCCGACCGGATCACGAAAGATGCCGTCTTCAACAAGATCGGGACCTACATGCATGCCGTCTGCGCAAAACATCACGGCATCCCGTTCTACGTTGCTGCGCCAACCTCGACCTTCGACGCCGAAGCCTCCGAAGCCGACATAACGATCGAACAGCGTGACCGGACCGAGGTCTCCGGCTTTTTCGGCAGGACCACCGTTCCGGAAAACGTCCCGGTCATCAACTACGCCTTCGATGCGACGCCGCTTGATCTCGTCACCGCCATTATAACCGAAAAGGGTGTCCTGTATCCCCCGTATGATTTTCAGGACATGAAATAAATGGCTGCGACCCTCTCCCTTGCCTATTTCGACAGTCCGATCTGGAACAATCTTGCCCTGATACTCGGTCAGCTTCTTCTGATCTTCATACCCTTCTGGCTGATCTTCTCCATTCTGATGGCGATTCTGATCGTCATTTCCATCCACCGGAAACAGATGTACTTCCCGCGGCTTCTTCGGCCGTTCTTTACGATCATGGAGGGCACGGTCAAGATCGTCTGTCTCCTCCTCGGCGTCGACGGAAAAGAACTGATGGAGTTTCTGATCAGAATCGACAACGAGATGAACTACTCCAACCTCGCGAAAACCCCGGTCGAACAGCGGGTCATCTTCTTTCCCCAGTGTCTCCGGGCCCGTGACTGCCCGGCGCGTCTGACCCCCGACGGACTCAAATGCGTTTCCTGCGGCCGCTGCGGGCTTGGAAGGGCTGTCCCTGCTCTCAACGAAGCCGGATACAAAACCTTCATCATCCCGGGTTCGACCTTCATCAAAAGGATGATAAAAAAATATCACCCGAAGGCAATGATCGGTGTCGGCTGTATGATGGAAGTCAAAGAAGGGCTGGAGATGGGGCGAAAGATCTCCATGACGACGATCGGCTTCGTGACAAAAACGGACGGATGCGTGGAGACGATCATGGACTACGAAGAGCTCATGGAGGTCGCGTCCCTCGGCCTTGCCCACCCCGTAGTCATGAAACCCGTTACCGACGGCAAACTCCCCGGTTCTAAAACATAATAACCCCATGCCGCAAACATGTACCCCGCATGAAAAACCTGATCGTGAATGGTGCAAGACAGCACAACCTTCAGAATATCAATATAGAACTCCCCCGTGACAAACTGATCGTTGTCACCGGGGTTTCGGGCTCGGGAAAATCCACACTCGCTTTTGATACGATTTATGCGGAAGGGCACCGCAGATACGTCGAATCTCTTTCCGCCTACGCCCGCCAGTTCCTTGGAATGATGCACAAACCCGACGTCGATTCCATCGAAGGCCTCTCCCCCGCAATATCCATCGAACAGAAGACCACGTCGAAAAATCCGCGATCCACCGTTGGTACGGTGACGGAGATCTATGATTACTTACGTCTTTTGTATGCCAGGATCGGGATCCCCTACTGTCCGATCCATCACGTAAAAATCGAGTCGAGGACGCCTGGACAGATCGCTGATTCGATCCAGAAAGAGTATCCGGCAACGATGATCACGATCCTCGCCCCGATCATCCGCAAGAAGAAAGGGACCTACGAACAGCTGTTCCGCGATCTGCATGCCGACGGATCTACGCGAGTCCGTGTCGACGGGGAGATTTTTCGGACCGACGACGAGATCAAACTCGGCAGATACATCATGCACAACATCGATGTCGTCATCGACCGGGTCGATACGACCGACCGAAGCCGGCTGACCGAGGCGATCGAATCGGCGCTGAAGCATGCCGAGGACCGACTCGTGTATGCAAACGCCGGCGAGACGGACTCCGTCTACTCGGCACGGATGGCATGCCCCGTCTGCGGCCTCTCGTTCGAGGAGCTCCAGCCGAGAATGTTCTCGTTCAACAGTCCGTTCGGGGCCTGTCCAACCTGTAACGGGCTCGGGTTCCAGATGGTCTTCGATCCTGATCTGATCATCCCGGACAAAACCCTCTCGCTCGCCGACGGTGCCGTCGCCGTGTACAAAAATTTCCTCGACGGGTACCGTGTCCAGTATCAGGACGCCGTCGCAAAACATCTCGGTTTCACTCTGATGACGCCGGTGAACGAGTTCACGAAGGAGCAGTACGACGGCCTGATGTACGGTGTGAACGAGGACATGAAGTTCAGCCATACCTCCAAAAATGCCGAGTGGGCCTACCACGGGACCTGGGAGGGGCTGCTTCCCCAGACCGAACGCCTCTATAAGGAGACGAAGTCGGAGTACCGGAAAGAAGAGCTGGAAAAGTTCATGCGGATCCTTCCCTGCCCGACCTGTCACGGCAGAAGGCTGAAGGATCACGTGCTCGCGGTCAAAATCGGCGGCCAGTCCATCGCGGACGTAGCCGACATGTCGATCGACGCAGCTCTCGAGTTCTTCGAGACCCTGCCGCTTTCGGAGAAGGAGGAGGAGATCGCAAAGCTGATTCTTCGGGAAATCAAGTCCAGACTGAACTTCCTGAAGTCCGTAGGCCTAGGCTATCTGACGCTTTCACGGAGTGCGGGGAGTCTTTCGGGAGGAGAGGCCCAGCGTATCCGGCTCGCCACCCAGATCGGCTCGAACCTGATGGGGGTCTTGTATATCCTGGATGAACCGTCGATCGGTCTCCATCAGAGGGACAACCAGAAACTTACCCAGACCCTGCAGAAGCTTCGGGATCTCGGCAACACGCTCCTCGTGGTCGAACACGACGAGGACACGATCCGGGCTGCCGACTACGTAGTGGATATAGGTCCCGGGGCAGGCGTCCACGGCGGGAAAGTCGTTGCCGAAGGAACGCCGGATATGATTCCAACCTTCCCGGAGTCCCTGACGGGCAAGTATCTTTCGGGCGAGCTGTCGATCCCCGTCCCGGAGAAGAGACGGCCGGCGAAGATGTTCATCCGGCTCAACGGCTGCACGGAGAACAATCTGAAAAATATCGATGCGGCGATCCCGCTTGGGACGCTGACGGTCGTAACGGGTGTTTCGGGCTCGGGTAAATCCACGCTGATCTACGATACGCTGTATCAGGCTCTGATGAAGGAGATCTATTCGTCCCGGGTGACGCCGGGCGCCTATAAGGAGCTGATCTTCGAGTCGGAGATCGATAAGGTGATCGTGATCGATCAGTCGCCGATCGGAAGAACGCCGCGGTCGAATCCTGCGACCTACACGAAGGTGTTCGACGATATCCGGAAACTGTTCGCCGAGACGAAGGAGGCGAAGCTGCGGGGATACGGTCCGGGCCGGTTTTCGTTCAATATCAAAGGCGGTCGCTGCGAGGCGTGTTCGGGGGATGGCGTGATGAAGATCGAGATGAACTTCCTGCCGGACGTGTATATCGAGTGCGAGGGGTGTAAGGGGACCCGCTATAACGAGGAGACGCTTGAGGTGAAGTATAAGGGGAAGTCGATTGCGGATGTTTTGAATATGAGCGTGGACGAGGCCCTCGAACTGTTTGAAAACGTGCCGTCGATCAGTTCGAAGCTCCAGACGCTTGTCGATGTGGGCCTCGGGTATATCAAGCTCGGGCAGAGTTCGACGACGTTATCCGGAGGAGAGGCCCAGCGTATCAAACTGACGAGGGAGCTTGCGAAGCGGGCGACGGGGAAGACGGTGTATCTTTTAGATGAGCCGACGACGGGTCTCCATTTCCATGACGTGAAGAAGCTTATCGGGGTTCTGGACAGTCTGGTCTGGAAGGGGAACTCGGTTGTGGTGATCGAGCATAATCTGGATGTGATCAAGTCGGCGGATTATCTGATCGATCTCGGACCCGAGGGCGGGAATGCCGGCGGCGAGATCATTGCCCAGGGGACGCCGGAGGAAGTGGCGAAGGTGAAGAAGAGTTATACGGGGCAGTTTTTACAGAGGATGCTGTAAACGCTTTATTTTTTTGGGGCTACACCGAAGGGACGGTCAAATAGCATATCTTTGATTTGTGACTGCGGATTAAGCGTGCCATCTTTTTCGTGTTTGAATCTATGATTGAAGAGATTCTATGGGAATGACACATATTTGTTAGCCATATACGTTTTAAATTTAAGCTTTGACGTAGTTTATGCGGATAATTGGCGTATATCCCAAAAGCAGAATTTATTTTCTCCATTGATCTAATCTATTTTTCAGGATTAACATATCCAAATTTGTTAAATCTGGCTTCTCATCTGAGTTTAATGGTAGCTCACTTCTATCCAAAATTAACCATATGCAGACGGTTTTGATAGATATCCCATCAACGTTTATTTGATTTTTACGATAGAGCTTCGCTGCTTCTAGAGATTGATCTACAGCATAACTGAGTTCACTCGAAGCTTTACTGAATATTGCGTTCTATATGACACACCCATTCCGCTCACCGTGACACAACAAGTCCGCTGAAATGATACAAGAATTCCGCACATGACCCGCACAGATTCCT
>NIZU01000053.1 GCA_003315675.1 Methanocorpusculum sp. MCE | reverse complement strand
ATGCCTGGTTGAGACCAAAGCTGCTGAAAGTCCCCATACATACTACTCAACGTACGAAAAGAAAGTACTTTCTGTCAAAAAAAAGGTTGTTAGAAATTCTCCAATTTAATATTACTCTGTCCAACAAATCGACATTTCAATTGGACATACGCAGTATGAAAAACCTCATCACCGTCCGTGACCAATGGAAGGTATGCATGTTTCCGCAGGCAGACTGGCGATCGGATTTGCAATTCTGGCGGCTGTTTTGTATGGTATCAGTTCTCCGGTGGCAAAGATCCTGCTGGAGACAACGTCTCCTGAGCTGATGGCGGCGCTTTTGTATCTGGGGGCGGGTCTTGGGATGTTTGCGGTGAATCTCGTGACCCAGCGGAAAAACCGGGAGCGAAAAGAGGCGCCGCTTACAAAAAAGGATCTGCCGTTTGTGATCAGCATGATCGTACTGGATATCGCGGCACCGATTCTTTTGATGCTGGGTCTTTCGCTCACGACGGCGGCGAACGCGTCTCTTTTGAATAATTTCGAGATCGTGACGACGGCGCTTGTCGCCCTCCTGATATTTCGGGAGACGATCGACCGGCGTTTGTGGATCGCGATCGTGCTGATCGCGGCAGGCAGCATTCTTCTGACGGTGGACGATGCGGGCAGTTTTTCGTTTTCGGTCGGATCGATCCTCGTGATCCTCGCATGCGTCTGCTGGGGTGTGGAAAACAACTGTACGCGGATGCTTTCCTTAAAGGATCCGATGCAGATCGTGGTTGTAAAAGGGTTCGGCGCAGGGTCGGGGGCTTTGCTGATCGCGTTTCTGACGTCCGGGATGCATACGGATCTCGTAAGTGTGATCGCAGCTCTGGTTCTGGGATTTTTCGCGTACGGGCTGTCGATCTATCTGTATGTTCGGGCCCAGCGGGATCTGGGAGCGGCGAGGACGAGCGCGTTTTACGCGGTGGCGCCGTTTATCGGAGCTGCGATTTCGTTTGCGGTTTTTCAGACGCCGCTTACCCCTCTGTTCGCGTTAGCGGCGGGTTTTATGGTTCTCGGAGCATATTTTGCGGCGACGGGAGGTCATATGCATAAGCATATCCATGATCCGGTGAAGCATGACCACCGGCATAGGCATGATGACGGCCATCATACGCATGTCCATGATCCTCCGGTGGAGGGAGAACACAGTCATGAACATACGCATGAACACCTCGAGCACGATCATCCGCACGGGGCGGATATGCATCACGTTCACGTGCATGAAGAGAAGAAATGAGGGGAACTGATTCCTCGTCATGAACACGCATTGACAATCGTTTGTCCCGCATCATGCAAAACATCATACCCTTGATGTTTACTTTTGAGCCTTTCTGGAATCATTAAAATTCTTTTGCTGGAACAGACCTATTCGCTATCATCTTAGGAAAAAACATCCCTGCAATACGCATGAACGGTCTCGTTTTTGCAGGTATGCGTTAAGAGGAATGAGATCTATGTGTATATAATAGAAAAAGGAGCGTATGTATGATTGAATCACGATGCGGTATTATATGCGGAGAATGCGCCTATCGGGAGCAGATGAATTGTAAGGGCTGCATATACATTGAAAAGCCGTTCTGGGGTGAGAACTGCCCTGTTAAATCGTGCTGCGAGAGGAGAAAACATGAACATTGCGGGATGTGCAGTGAGTTCCCCAGTGAGCTGCTGAACCAATTTGCGTTTGATGAAAAACAAGGGGACAACGGAAAGCGGATCGAACAATGTAAAAAATGGAGTGAGGTGTAATGGCTTCAAATGCAGATTTTGTTGCGTATGTCTGCGACCAAATAGGCGATGCTTCGGAGATCACGTACAAGAAAATGTTTGGTGATTACTGTATTTACTGCAAAGGTAAGGCGATCGGCGTAATTTGCGATAATCAATTTTTTGTGAAAAAAACGGCAGCAGGGAAAGCTATCCTTAAAGGATGCGAAGAAGCTGCACCTTATGCAGGGGCAAAGCCCCATTTACTTATAGAAAGTGTTGACGACCGGGAAGTACTGTCAAAATGTATATCTGCTACATATGATGAGCTTCCTGCGCCAAAGAGCAGAAAGACGTTGCCGCGAACGAAATACTAGAGACCGATGTTATGAAATAGTAGCGTTTACAGCAGACTCATTATCCCAAACAGGATGATCGGCAGGAGAAGTGCCGCCGCGAGTGCCGCAAGATAGAGATACGCACGCTTTTTTGACCCGGTCATCAGGGCGGCGCCGATCAGCCAGGTGATGAGGACTCCGTAGACAAATCCGATCTGGTGAGCGGTATTGGGGACGGGGGCGGAGGCGTTGTGTATTTCTGCAAGCGGGATGAGGAGAAATACGAATGCCGAGATGAGATGGGTCCCGACGAAAAATCGGAGGCTTTCGAAATTTTTCCAGACGGCATAGGAGATCGTAACGATCGTCATCCCAAGCACGGCAGATACGATGCCGGAGAATCCGACGATATCTACCAGCTGAAGATTCGGCACGATGAGTAAGGCCGTCGAGAAGGAGAAGGGGAGGATAGTGATGGAGAGGATGCAGGCGATGAACGGGCAGAGGTAAAACCGGCTGTCCAGCTGCCGAAATAGAGCGGTGATGATCGTCAGGGAAACTCCGAGAAGGAAGAAGGTGAGGGTGTTCGCTAGAAGATGCTGCGGTATTTCATGGCAGAAGGGTGCGAGATAGAGCGCCTGGACGGGCGTTCCTGAGGTGGAGAGGGAGACGGCGTCTATCGGGATCATACCTTCGTACAGGAGGGACCACATTCCGAGGATGACGATTCCCAAGAGAAGCCAGTATATCAGGATTAAGAGGCGGTATTGTGCGGGCGGGAGGCTGATGTTCCTGTCGTTCAGGTGCTTGGAGAGGGGAGGGGTCCAGGTCATAGGGATATGAGTACTTATGAACACGACTACATAAGTTTGACGCAAGAGTAAGCCGGGAGATAAATATTATTGCGTTCCCAGGTGATGGAGAATAATATGGATGCAACAGAGCTGGAGGAGGATGTCCGGGGATTGTATTCGCCGGATGTGAAAGCGGCGTATGCGAGTTTTCTGCGGCTGAAGGCAGAGAGCGAGGGGGGCAATGCGGTGTACCGGTTCTGGGACGATTTTGCCGGGATGATGGATAGCGAAAATTCGTATGTTCGGACCCGGGGCCTTTTGCTGATCGCAGAAAACGCACGATGGGATGTGGATCATAAGATGGACGGTGTCCTCCCCGGTATCTGGAGCATATTTTGGATGAGAAGCCGATCACGGCAAGGCAGTGTATTCAGGCGCTGAAAAGTATTGTTTCGGCGAGAAGGGATCTGGTCCCAGAGATCAGAAAGGCGCTGGAGACGGCCGATACGAGGAGGTATAATACGAATATGCGGCCGCTGATCGAGCGGGATATCGCGGGGGTGATGAAGATGATGGAGAGGTGAGGGGGTATGTGTGAGTTCGTCTCACTTCCATTCAGAAATATTCCTTTGTCCAGCATCACGTAATACATAATACGCTTGGTTTTTACTTTTGGGTTTATCAGGAATCGTTAAACATATTTTGTTGGAATGGACAAGTTCTCTTAACACAATTTTGGCCCAGTGTCGGGTATTGCCAAATAATAGACCCACTTCGGCGGCTGTGAAAGGATGTATTCTACACACTTTCAACAGCATCTCTTCACGTTTTTCCGGAGTCATTCTCTGACCGAGACTCAGAATCTCTTTTTGGAGTGTTTGCGGAAGAGATTGAAGAAGGATTTCTCGTTCATCACTCTCAGAGCCAGACCCTGATTGGGAATTTTGCTCATTTTGCATCTGGGTATCTTGTGTCCTTATCTGGGTAACTAAACTATTTTCCGGCTCAGATTCCAGATAGTTTTCAGGAATGGTATAATAGGTTGCAGAACCATGAGAATGCTGATTCAATATTCCCATACTGCGGAGTCGGGTGAGAAGAGAGCTTGATTTTGCAGTATCATATGAGGTGAGATTTCTACAGTTCTCATTAGAGACGGAGCCGTATTGTTTTGCATAAACAAGAATCCTCGCCTCATCACCTGAGAGACCGAAATCGTGAAACTGATTCAGCCATCTTAGAGCGGTTTCATCCATCAATTGATGAAGGGAGAGCGTGACGACAAAGGTATTTTCGGTTTTTGATGAATCAAACATAGGCGGAGGGAGTTGGGCTTCAACCATCTTTCTCTGTACTTTGGCAATTCCCGACCCTTTATTTTCTGCATACTCGGTTTCATTTAAAACACTTGCAATGGTCTGATTTCTTGCTGTTGAGCCGGGTGTTCCGATTTTATCAATAGGTTTCAATGAATAGCCCGGATTATGGAACTCGATTCGATCGGTAAATCTGATCACGAGGGTCGGACTTGGCGTCTGATAATCACGATGCATAACGGCATTAACAAGAATTTCCCGAATAACATCGTAGGGGATGACGGGGTTTTCTTCTCGTGTAAGACGACCTGGCGGAAAGGAGAGTTCCCGCTCTATATCATCCATTATTGCAGCTTCGGCTTTTGGAAGCAAGGTAAGCAGTGATTCCCGGAGTTCAATGGAGTAATAGGAGCTTTCATCCCGGCTGCCTCCCCAGTCACGTCCCTTAACGCGAACATAATCAAACCGCATCATGGAGAAGTATCGTCGTAACACGGCATCGGTTCCAAATAATATTAATCCGGCAACGGTAGGTTTTGGTACTCCATCAATGATGTCAACACAGTGTAACGCATTCAGTAAATCTTCGTCGGAGTAATCCAGCTCAGATGCGTGAGGTGTTTTCTTTTTTCGAAGTTTTCTGTATTCCTGAATGGCTTTGGGATCTATATCTGATAGAGATGTCTGCGGGAGAACAGTTTCGTCATAGGGTCGTGCATGTTTCTTTTGTAAAAAACGAACCAGTTCACCTTCTGTGCATACTTGATCCGTAGCACCAACCATTATGTAGGTTCCTTTATTCATGCCCTGTTTTCTCATATATATCGGTTTATCCCCTGGTTCTGATTCTGGAACATATACGCCGATAACTGTCTTATCCTGCAAAATTCCTACTTGTATTTACGGACGGATGATGACGTTGAACTTTGAGGTGCACTGGGTAACGATCTGATTCTGAATTTGGTCGGGATTTTTGACGCCGGCAATCACATATCCGCTCGGTGAAGTCGTATTTTCTTCAACACCAATGAGGATATACCCTCCATTGAGACCGTCAGTATTTGCATAGGCACATATGGTTTGCATGACTGGATTGCCAATTTCATTTCTGGGTTTTGCTTCCAGACGTGTATGTTCATCAGTTTGTATCAATTCGGTCCATAATTGTGAAATATCCATGGATTTCATCCTCACAGAGGATTTTGCAGTAGGTCACAGCTGCTAATCCCCTGTATAAGTTCGCGATTGATAGTTTGTTGCAGGATGGTAATGAGTGTTTGCCCGTGGAAAAAATAGTCTATGGACTCAAATTCTGGAACATAATGCCGAGACGGGTGATGAGAGCTGCAAGAATGAAGTACCCGACTACAATATGGATCGTGACACAGAGCAAAGCAGGATAATCCAGCACGATGGCCGAGAGATCAGTGATGCTGAACATCATCAGGTTGGTCTGCAGGAAGGCAATGATAAAATCATGTGCATCCAGCACTGTTGTGACGGCACCTGCCAAGATAGGGTGGGTTTGTAACGGCAGGATATACTGATAGATGAGTGCCCACATCAAATTCCAGCCGAAAAATACAGCAATGACCCGTTTTGTCGAGCTGCCGTAGTTGGAGATCCACCAGAAGAGCCGGACAAAAGCATTGATGATCCTATCGACCCAAGAATGTTTGGTTTCCCAGTTTTTCTTTTCCGGGATTTTTCCGGATGAGAATTTGGAGATGAGTTTAGTCTTGATTTCTGCCAGATCCGGGTAGAATTTCGGCATTGTATACCATTGTTCCCAGCGAAGCTGCCGGATGTTTCGTTCGATCTGTGTTCTGAGTTCCGGTTCGATGCGGGCTGATGAGAGAGATGTTCCAGTGAAATCGGTTTTATCATCTATGGTGTTGCTGAAAAACAGGGTCTCCCCATCAACTATGGCTAGAATGAATTCTGCCCCCTCAAGATGGGCACTATTGAATCGGCCCCTTCCAGATGTACGCCTGGGATTTTTGCTTTTTTCCGAATATCATCGGTAAAATCTTCATCTTGAAAATCAGGTTTTACAAAACCAGAACGATTATCAAATAATTTCCCAATATTTTCCGAATCATATCCCTCACTCGGAAAACGCCTCCCCCATTCAGATCGCAGATATGCCTCATACGCCTGATTCCACTCTTCGATTCCGTCATTCTGAGCACACGTAATTAAAAAATCATGGCTCAGTTTATCATACAGTTCTTTATTCCATCCTTCCGGTCTTTCATCCATATCCACCATAATATCATAGAGTAGTCCCTCCCTCATGATTATAATACCTCAAAAATTTCCAGGTGGCACAGGGTACGCTGGATTCGTGTACGGGGGAGGGGCCATACGCATGTCCATGATCCGCCGGTCGAGGGAGAGCATAGTCATGAGCATGAATATACGGAGCATGAGCATCCGCACGGGGCGGATATGCATCACGTGCATGTGCATGAGGAGAAGAAGTGAGGGGGGATGGAACTAATAAATGAAAATTAGTAATTGGCAAGCGGAGTCCAGTATCCTAAGTATTAGCTCTCTTGCTTCGACAACGAATCATCCTGAAACTATTAAGAGAGTAAAATATTTAGGTGAGGTAAAAGGTTATGTTGCTTTATTCGCCTGTATCATAAATGCTTGACCATTATGATTTTCGATTATTTTAATGGCCGATGTTGAAGTAAGATTAATTATATATGCTTGATGGACGGACAAGACTGCATCTTGTAATGCTTGGTTATCCTCTAACATTTCAATTTTTAAGCCAAGCTCTTTACATTTTGTAGCCGGAAGATGGCGACCATGAGCTTTTGTATCTTTATGATTGCAAAGAGAGGAGACGATTACGTCAACGATTTTATCCCTATCGCCATCATCCCTAAACATGTTATTCTTAAGCCATGCACGAGTAAGCTCTTTAGATAATTCAACACTATTTTGTAATATAATTATAAAACCAGGATGGTATTGTGAGAGAATAGGATGCCAGAAACTTAATTTGTGGGGATCTTCTTTACACTCTTTTTCAGCCCGTGCAAATTCATCAAGAAGCGCAAGAGCAGGAACAGATTTTATTCCAGTGACTGTTTGAATGGTTATTTGTGGATCCGTAGGACCTAATGATGATTCTTTCCCCATAAGTATTTTGCTAGCAGAGCAAGCAATCATTGTCCCTGCAGACATTGCGAGCAGAGGGACGATAACTCTTATGTCCCCATTAAACATCTTCTGCAAATACGCAACAATAGATTCAGTTGCCGCAATATCACCACCAGGTGTATGTATTAACAAATCTAATCCTTTCGATCTGTCTAATCCACGAAAAGTTTCCATGAAACCATTCATGTCATTATCAGTGATATCAAGCCCTCTGCCCTGTGGAAATTGTAACCAACCGGAATAATATGCAATAACATTCCTATTAGTGAGTTCACTTAAATTTTTAAGGTATTTCCTTCTCACTAAATCAAAATTAGACGATGTATTCTCAATTTCACGTAATATATCGCCCCAGCCAGGCATATATTACTCCTTTCTCGCACAGGATTTATAACTTAGAGTATAGTTATATTCCTCTATTTTACTTGGAATTGGATATATTGGAATATAGGGAACAGATGGTTTATGTTTTTCTAATTCACAAAAAAATTCTTTAACATCATCCTCTGAATACATTACTACTCCCATACTATTCATTGTTTAATATATATGAGAATTTCTAACAACCTTTTTTTGACAGAAAGTACTTTCTTTTCGTACGTTGAGTAGTATGTATGGGGACTTTCAGCAGCTTTGGTCTCAACCAGGCATATCACGAACGTTATGAAAAACTTGGCGACCGTCTCTCCGACGTTGGTAAAACACTTGATTGGGATGTGTTTCGTCCTCTTCTTGAATCCATGTATGCAAATAAATCCGGCAAGGGCGGTCATCCCAATGTCGATGTCATACTTATGTTCAAGATTCAGCTTCTGGAAGTCTGGTATAATCTGTCTGATCTCGCCGTTGAACGTGAAATTTATGATCGTCTTTCTTTTTGGCATGGTAAGTGAGGGCGTTAGCCCGAAACGGTGAGCAAGATTCGATCTTGCGAACTCTTGGGTGTCCTGACAAAATACCCGACAATTCAACGATCAGGTTATTTCGGGAGCGCATGTCCGAATCAGGCGTTGATACATTGGTCTGGCAGGAGTTTCAGAGACAACTTGACCTGAAAGGTCTGAAAATTGAACAAGGTATGATTCAGGATGCAACGTTTGTGTATGCTGAACCCGGTAATTGTAAGAAAGACACGCCGCGAAGAGATCAGGCAAAAACACGACGGGATAAAGATGGAAAAATCATGTCCAAGAACGGCAAAATACACTATGGCTATAAACTTCATACCATCATGGATACGACGCACGATCTTATTCGACGCATTGAAACCACCACGGCAAATGTTCATGATAGTCAGGTGGACCTCTCAGAAAAAGGAGAAGTGGTCTATCGGGATCGGGGATATCAGGGAGCAAAATGCAAGGGATATAGTGCCACAATGAAAAGGGGAGCGAGAGGGCATCCCATTGGCATACGAGATAAACTGAGAAATCTGCGAATAAGTAGGAAGAGATCAAAGGGCGAGAGACCCTATGTAGTGATCAAAAATGTTTTTCATGCAGGGTTGGTAAAGGTAACAACGCTGCAAAGAGTACGAGTGAAAAATATGCTGGCTGCATTTTGTTATAATATCTATCAGGTGAAAACGATTCAAAACAGAGTGTAAATTTAAAAAAAAAACGTCAAGGAATAATGGGTATTCTTCTTTTTTTGGGGGGGGTGAGGGGGGATGGATGTAGCCAATCCCCCATACATAACATCCCAGGAAAACATGGAAAAACGCCTCGAAGAACTCGAACGCGACTATGCCGACCTCATGGAACGGGTCCGCGACCTCGAACTCCA
>NIZU01000052.1 GCA_003315675.1 Methanocorpusculum sp. MCE | reverse complement strand
ATGTATGCAAATAAATCCGGCAAGGGCGGTCATCCCAATGTCGATGTCATACTTATGTTCAAGATTCAGCTTCTGGAAGTCTGGTATAATCTGTCTGATCTAGCCGTTGAACGTGAAATTTATGATCGTCTTTCTTTTTGGCATGGTAAGTGAGGGGGTAGGGATGTAGCCAATCTTCCATAAATCATGATTCGCGTTAAAAAATGGTTTGATAGATATTCTCATGTATTTGATTTGAGGTAACTACTCAGCTATGAGGTACTGGTATCTGTGAACGTGGTGATGCTTTCTTCCAGGGACACAATTAAAATAGGACTTACGCGGTGTGGTTGTGAATCCAATTCGGGAAGAGTACGGCTGGGTTTGGAAACATGAGGTTATTTAACAGCCAATAAGCCCAAATGAGCTTTGCCCATTTGGGCTTTCTAGGTAGTTCATCAGGAGTGATGGATTCAGATAGAAAATATGGGATAATTGTGAGGATACAATTCGGGAAGTATATGGCTGGGTGTGGAAGCATGAGAAAGCCCACCGCGTAAGTCCTATTAAAAATACATTGAAACGAAAAAAGGGATGTGGGGTTTTGTTATAATCGGAAGATGAACAAATTCAGATAATTCATCCACCACATCAGCATAAAGAGTCCAATGGTCACGAGCGTAAAATGGATTCTCTGCCATACATTCCAGAATTTCATCTTCCAGACAACGAAGGTGAAACCTGCGGTTGCAACTGATAATACTGCGCAGATCACCGGGATTGTCAGAATGACCGTAAGGATGAGTGGAGGCGTTTGATTCCAGAGATAGGACATGATCAGTTCCTCGTTGGGTTGAATTATCGTGTAGAGACAGAACACAAAGAATAGGCTTAGAACCGCGGCTATAAATGCCGTCAGGCGGGCATAGAAGGGAAGTCCTATTTTCGCTTCTACCTCACTGCGTTTTCCGTATATCTTCCGGAAAAATGCCATTACCGGCCAGAGGAAAACACTGAAAAGAAGCACCATTCCAACAGATAACATGCCGCTCGTAAAAGCATCGACAGCATACCATGGAACCCGTTCATATGCGAGGACCGGCGTATTTTCGGAACAGAGGGACGTCACATCACCGTTCTCATTCTCCCGAAAGACCATATTTCCATACACAGACGGGGCGCCGCTTTTCTCTTGAAAGACGCCGGGTGAAACCTCGATGTATTCTGTAGATGCGCCATCTATATTTAACACAAGGCAGGTATTATTTTCTCCCGCTTCAACCGTCATTTGCTGCGGAGGTTGAAGATAAAATTCAAAAGTCCGGTAATTATGGCGGTTTGACTGATAAACTCCTGCATACTTCTCAAATGATGCGGAATGTTCTTTTTCCTGCGTCACCGTTTCCGTTTTTGTGACTGGGTAGAATCGGCCGACATACTCGACAAGCAGATTGTCTCGCGCACTTGTCCCTCCGGGAGCATTGTATGAGACAAAAAATCCGGTTTTCTTGTCGGGAATGATTACGAAAAGCGAATGGAAGGTATTGGTATCTCCGCCGTGGAGGATGATCCGCTCGCCATTGAGATAGTTTTCATAAAATCCAAGGCAGATGCCGCTGACCCGCGGGTCATTTGTAAAAGTTCTTGCATGCATGAGTGCGGCGGCCGGTTCAGAAAGAATTTCTGCGCCGTTCACTTTTCCGTTCTGCATATGTGCGGCAAGGAAAACTGCCATATCCTCTGCTGTGGAGCTGATGGATCCGGCAGGTCCGATGACAAAAATCGTGTCGGTGATTGCTGCATTTGTGCCGCCGATATAATTATATCCCGAGGAGAGATTCACGGCAGAGTCTGGCGGGAGGAGGTAGGATAGATGGGTGCTTTTGAGGGAAAGCGGGGTTAAGATATTTTCCTGGAGATACTGTTCAAACGGCATACCGCTTACATCCTCAACAACGACTGCTGCGAGTGTCGTGCCGTAATTTGAGTAGGAGGTCACCGTTCCCGGAGGATAGACCCGTGCAGGTATATAATCCCGGCAGTAGTTTCTGAATGAAATGAGATCATCAACGCTTTCAACCGTCGCACCTCTCGCTTCGTCTTCAAATCCGGCAGTGTGCGTCATCAGGTTTCGCATAGTGACCGGCTGGCCGGGATAGGTGTCCGGAAGAGAAAAATCGGCAAGGTAGGTGTTGATGTCTGCATCCAGGTCGATTTTTCCCTCGTCCACCAGCTGCATAACACATGTCCTGGTGAAAAGTTTTGTGACCGAACCAATATGAAAGAGTGTCGATCCAGCATCGACCGGTGTTCTGTTGGTGATATCAGCATACCCGTATCCTTTGGAAAAGATCAGTTTTCCATCATATACTGCCGCGACCGTTGCGCCGGGTATATTGTATTTTGCGAGTTCTGCAGGTATCGCTGCGTCAAAAAACGCTTCTACATCAGCACTTACGGCTGGATTTGGCTGAGTGTCTGTTATCTGATTTATATCAGAATCAGCAAGAACAGGTACGCAAACAAGATAACAACAGAGGAGGAGCAACACCATACTTATGCAGGTGATCCTGACTCCTTTTAGTGTACACAGAAAACGAAGCAGAGAATTCATCAAACTGATACAATCTCACTTCTTTTTATTTAAATTTATGCTCTTTTCGATTCGGCAGTTTTGTCGTCGCCCGGTATTATTTTCGGGTCATATCCGGGCCCGCAGAGTAGAACACGCCTCTTTTTCCCCTCTGAATATGGACCGTTCCCTCTTCAAGAAGCCCCGAGAGGTATTTGGCCACTTCATGATGATGTAATCCGGTCATGGATGCCAGATCTTCAACCGTCGAAGGCCGGATGCGTAGGGTTTTCAGGATCTGTTCATGCGTGCTATCTCCGGCTCTGCAGACATCGGGCTGCTCACAGCAGACTCCGGCCACATCTACAGGGATCTTGAGTTCGGCAAAGTATTTCCTGATATTTTCCAGCTCGTCCGGATCCGGGGGCGTGACCCAGTCCTCTGCAGCCGGCCGATCAAGTGTGTTCAGCTGAATGCGTTTTGGCCGGATCATTCGCACAGCCTCTCTGAGGGCCGTCAGCTCTTCTGCAGTGGTGTTCAGATCAGGTATCAGGAAGATTTCCAGCCAGATCTCTCCTGTGAACTCCTTTCCAAACTCCTGTATGTCACTGATGATCGTTTTTATCTGAAGGCCGGGGTATGGACGATGGATCCGTTCAAATGTTTCCTGCGATGTGCTGGTCAGGGTAGGGATAACCAGATCAGCCCCGGAGAGATCGTTTCTGACTTCTTTATTTCCCAGCAGGCTTCCGTTCGTGAGAACAGCGACCTTATACTGCGGATAGGTTGTTTTCAGATGTGTGATGATTTTCCCGATCGACAGGGAAAGGGTCGGCTCGCCGGATCCGGCAAACGTTATGTAATCCAGAGTCGGCCCTTTGCCGAGGATCTTATCCAGCTGGGAGATCACCTCTTCGGTTGGAAAAAATTCGGCCCTTTTTGTCGTCAGATGGGTGGTCGCTCCGCATTCACAGTAAACACAGTTATATGAACAGGTCTTGAAGGGCAGAAGATCAATGCCCAGTGACCGGCCGAGTCTGCGGGACATGACCGGACCGAAGATATGGTTTTCTGTCATTTCAATCCACCGGATATGCGGTTGGTGGTGATGTGAATCATAAATCTGATATTGTCCTCATGCATAATAATACGATTTTTTCA
>NIZU01000051.1 GCA_003315675.1 Methanocorpusculum sp. MCE | reverse complement strand
TGGAGTTCGAGGTCGCGGACCCGTTCCATGAGGTCGGCATAGTCGCGTTCGAGTTCTTCGAGGCGTTTTTCCATGTTTTCCTGGGATGTCATGTATAGGAGATTGGCTACATCCATACCCCCTCACCCCCCCCAAAAAAAGAAGAATACCCATTATTCCTTGACGTTTTTTTTTTAAATTTACACTCTGTTTTGAATCGTTTTCACCTGATAGATATTATAACAAAATGCAGCCAGCATATTTTTCACTCGTACTCTTTGCAGCGTTGTTACCTTTACCAACCCTGCATGAAAGATATTTTTGATCACTACATAGGGTCTCTCGCCATTTGATCTCTTCCTACTTATTCGCATATTTCTCGGTTTATCTCGTATGCCAATGGGATGCCCTCTCGCTCCCCTTTTCATTGTGGCACTATATCCCTTGCATTTTGCTCCCTGATATCCCCGATCCCGATAGACCACTTCTCCTTTTTCTGAGAGGTCCACCTGACTATCATGAACATTTGCCGTGGTGGTTTCAATGCGTCGAATAAGATCGTGCGTCGTATCCATGATGGTATGAAGTTTATAGCCATAGTGCATTTTGCCGTTCTTGGACATGATTTTTCCATCTTTATCCCGTCGTGTTTTTGCCTGATCTCCTCGCGGCGTGTCTTTCTTACAATGACCGGGTTCAGCATACACAAACGTTGCATCCTGAATCATACCTTGTTCAATTTTCAGACCTTTCAGGTCAAGTTGTCTCTGAAACTCCTGCCAGACCAATGTATCAACGCCTGATTCGGACATGCGCTCCCGAAATAACCAGATCGTTGAATTGTCGGGTATTTTGTCAGGACACCCAAGGAAATGCCAAAAAGAAAGCAGATCATAACTTTCACGTTCAACGGCTATATCAGACAGATTATACCAAACTTCCAGAAGCTGAATCTTGAACATAAGTATGACATCGACATTGGGATGACCGCCCTTGCCGGATTTATTTGCATACATGGATTCAAGAAGAGGGCGAAAATGGATTCAAGAAGAGGGCGAAACACATCCCAATCAAGTGTTTTACCAACGTCGGAGAGACGGTCGCCAAGTTTTTCATAACGTTCGTGATATGCCTGGTTGAGACCAAAGCTGCTGAAAGTCCCCATACATACTACTCAACGTACGAAAAGAAAGTACTTTCTGTCAAAAAAAAGGTTGTTAGAAATTCTCATTTTTATTTTTCCAAGATAATATTCTCGAAAACAGAGGTATGGTCGCATCATCAATATCTATGTCTCTAAATGAAGTATTCTCATTGACGATAGCCCATGATAAATCTGCTCCTTCCAGGTGTGCTCCACTGAAGTCTGCTCCTTCTAGGTGTGTTCCCCCGAAGTTTGCTCCATCTATGTGTGTTCCGCTAAAGATTGTCTGTTCGAGGAGTGATCCCCAGAAGCAGGTCCCTTCGAGGGATGTCTCCACAAAGTATACCCTTTGAAGGTGTGCTCCGTTGAAGCTTGCTCATTCTAGGTGTGCTCCGCTGAAGTCTGCTCATTCTAGGTGTGCTCCTGCAAAATTGATGCCTTGGGATATTGTCTCCTGAAAATCTTTCCCTGAAAAATCAGGTCTTTTAAAATCAGGCTGTCTCTTCACAAGCTCGAAAACATTATCTGGATCCCACTTCCTCTCGGTATACAACCTCTTCCATTCCGATTCCAGATATTCCTGATACTGAGCATTCCACTCATCTATTCTCTTGTTCTCTGCACACTCGATCAGATATTCAAAACTCAGCTTTTCATATAGCTCCTGATTCCACCCTTCAGGTTTTTCATCCATATTACAATGAATAGGCCCTCCTTCATGATTATTATTACTCAAAATGTAGCGGGAAAACTATTTTTTGGAGCCCTGCGATGGGAATATTAGCCGATTTAACCATCTCTCAAAAAAGGATACCTTTTGCTGAATCAAAATCTAAGATATCTCCACCGCGGGACGCTCCGCGCCGGGTCGCAAATCAAAGATTTGCTCAGCTGAGGCCGCCCCTGCAGGGCAGCCCGCAGTCACTCACCCGCACCCCGAATAAAATATGGATGATGGTTAAATAGAAATCTTCACTCAGCGAGAGTTGCCCGTATCGCCCACCGGACACTTTCTTCCGAGGTGATCCCCGGCTCCCAGCCGTAGGACTTGAGCTTGTCGACGCCGAGTCTCATCAGCGGAACATCGCCAACCCATCCCCGATCGCCGCCGGTGAAGTTGAACTTCACATTTTCCAGTCCCATCTCCTCGACGATCTGTTCGGCGATCCTTTTCACATTGACCCAGTCTTCCGATCCGATATTGAAGAAGTTGAAGGTGTCGCTTGAGACCTCGGGTGCAAAAATCATCGCCTTCACGCAGTTTTCGACGGCAAGATAGGATTTGCTCTGCCTTCCGTCACCGAGAATCTCCAGTTCATTCGGGCTTGCCCGGAGTTTCTGCACGAAGTCGTAGATGATCCCGTGCGTGCTGCGGGCGCCGACAATATTTGCGAACCGGTAAACCCAGGCCTTCCAGCCGTAGGTCGCCGCATACGACGAGATCATCGCCTCGCAGGCAAGTTTGCTTGCCCCGTACACCGAGATCGGAATCATCGGCGAGTAGGTCTCGGGCGTCGGGATCACCGATGCTTCGCCGTACACGGTAGAGGTCGAGGTGAAGACGATCTCTTTTACGCCATACTCCTTCATCGCTTCGAGAACTTTGACCGTCGCCGTGACATTGTTCTCATACACCTCAAAGGATTTGCGTGCGGATCCGCGGACATCCGGATCGGCAGCTATGTGATATACTCTGTCGGCGCCGGAGAAGTGCTTCTGCCAGCCGTCTTTAAGCAGATCCGCCTGAACAAAGGTTATCTCTGCAAGGTTCTTCTCGATATTGGCCATTCTTCCGGCAACCATCGAGTCGATCACTGTGACCTGATGATGGTTTTCGACGAGGAGATCCACCAAATGCGAGCCGATGAATCCCGCTCCTCCGGTGACGATACAGTTCATAGAATTCTATTGGTTTTTGTGCGTGATAAGGGAGACGGAATACGCGCCGACACGTAACCTTTTCCAAAATGGAGAGTGTCGTTAAGAGAACGTTTATAGTTAATTAACGCCAATTCCGTGACAGTGGCAACATTCCTCGATGTCTTCTGGGACTATTTTTCCGGAAAGACGCTCCCTGCTCCGACACTGATAGGTTTTGCTTTAGGTCTGGCCATCGCGATTCTTTTGACCATCATCGTGAGCATGTTCATTCTTAATACCTACGGGGGCGGGGCATATATCATAAAAATCGTCGGACTGACCGCCAGTTCCGATAATCAGCAGATCGAGCTGGAGCTAGTAAGCGGCAAGGACATGGAGGGTCTTGCACTGCTGGAGATCTATATCAACGGGATCAGGGCCGAGCCGGTCAATCTTCCGGAAACCTACAGTCCGGGAATCAGGATCAAATATAAAATTCCTCCGAATATAGGCGATACGATATACTCGGTGCTGGTGGTCGGGACGTTTAAAGACGGTGTCGTCGCAAATCTCTATAATTCCACAACGGCAGGGTGAAGAGGACCCGCACCGGAGCACTTCTCTTGTATTTTGCGGAATGTCCCGTCGGCGGCATACTGTGCGAGGGTCCCGTCTTCTTTCTGATACACCTGGCCGACAGTAACTGCAGGCTGGGCCTCCCCGGTGGAACCGGATTCGTTTTTCCCGCGAGGCTCCGCAGGAGCGGACTGCTGTTTTGAAGCAGGCTTTTTGGCGAATCTGTGTTCCAGTTTTGTAAAAACAATGACGAGGATGAGACAGATAAGGATGAAACCGATTATGCCTGCAAGGCTGGTCAGTTCAAATCCGGAAATATCGGTCATTTCTTAATGTTATTGGACCGGGCAGACTTATACCTTATCCGGGTAGAGTTTTGTGATCAGTTCCCGGGATCCTTTGCAGCCTTCCGCTTTTGCGATCTTTGCAAGGGTCGAGGATATGCCGCTCCCATACTGCATGGCTTTTTTCGGTTTCCAGGCGATCTCTCCCGGGAGATGTTTGGCGGCGACGTTTCGAAGGGCGATCTTTCGAAGGTCGCCTTTCACCAGTTCTTCGGGGCTGAACGTTTTGGAGGCGCGAACGACCCGCTCGTCCATAAATGGCAGCGAGTACCAGACGCCGAAATGCGAGGCGACCGCCGCATCCCTTTCCCGCTGCAGGGAAAGGCCGGCAAAGTCGGCGGCAAGATCTGCACGGAGATCAGATGATCTGCCGTATCGTGCATACCCGCCGAACAGTTCATCGGCAGCCTGACCGGTTAGGATCCTTTCCGCCCCGGTCTCTTTTGCGAGAGCGGCGATGAAGTAGCCGGTTACCGCGATCTCGACGTCGAGCGGGGTGACTCGCGGGATGATCCTAAGAACCACATCAAGCGCCTCTCGAAGATCATCCATGCCGATCTCTTTTACGGTAAGCGTGAGGTCCAGAATCTCGGCGGTCTTTTCAGCAGCGGCTAAATCATGCGAACCCGAAACTCCTACGGCGATGCAGGGGCGTCCTGCAAGAGCCGCGACGAGGGATGAGTCAACGCCGCCCGAAAGCGTGGTCACGGCGTCATCGGATGTCCGGAGATAAACGGCAGTCCGGATGGCTTCATCGAGGTGAAGATCAGGAACAGATGGTTCGGCGGTGATGATCTGCTTCCCCTCGGGATTCCCGGGCATGATGTGGTATTTGTCGCGGATGAAGGCATCATCCGTCTCCAGAAGAAACTCGCCGCCGCATGCTGAAAGCCTGGCTGCGGAAATGGTTTCGATCTCGGCACGGTCGAGCAACCGGCCGTTCTCTTCCATCCAGCCGGTAAGCTGCATTCAGTACCCCCGCTGGAGATTTTCGAACTCTTCAGCGATACAGGTTCGCATAATCTTTTCCAGAGCTTTCATATCGATCTGCGGCGTGCTTTTTTCTTCGATGAGTTTCTGCATCATCCGGATCGCTTCACTGATGTCTTTGGCATATCTGCCGGTGATCTCGATCGCGTCCTCGGAGATGCGTACGACTTTCGTTGCCATGCTGTATCTTATATTCGGAGCCCGATGATTTATATATAACATTTTGTAACTGGATATTTACCGAAATGTTACAGAATGTAACATATCCGAAAAACAGCGTTACGATTTGTAACAATATAAGATACAGCATTCTTAAATGGTGATAAGATACGCAAAGTGGAGATTGGGTGTTACCCTCCTCCCATTGGGCTGGCTCACCCGCAAATGTTTATATCCATCCGTTATAAGTTTTGAATTTATCGCCTTCTTTCCAGGCGCGGTTTTCGTAATCAAATAACAAATGAAGGGGCATCATTGCTTTTTGATCGCCGCGGGATGTTCTCCGGGCGTAAACCGTTAAGGCATAACTCAAGAGCATATGCCAAACATTTTATCTCCAATTGATTAATACACCCACAACTACATAATACTATACTTTGAGAACAAAATTAAAATTAATTATCAAACAATATTGAACAAACATCAAAAATCAAGAAAAATAATATTGATTTATCTTCTAATCATCAAATTTCGAAATCAACGCCGTATATCCATTTTGGCACTGAGCCGTGAACACGCCACATATCCTCGGGATTTACTGCGCCTTCCTGAAGCAGCTTTTGCATCCTGCGGGGAACCGACCGCGGACCGTTCACCGCACCCGGCCGTGAAAGATCGTCCATGTAATCACTCTCGAGCGTGAAGTCCCGTTTCTCTGCAAACCACTGATTCAAAAACGGCTCTCTGACCGTGATAGATGGATGGAGCGGCGTCTCGCAGGTCGCAAAATGCTTCACGACCCGGGACGGATCCAGCCCGCAGGATTTTGCCATATCCGGCACGTCCTCGCACGGGCCCGACTCGGCATGGATCTGCAGAGAACAGCCGAGCTCGCCCGACAGCGTTAGGGCTCTTTCAAGGATGCGGTTTGACGCCTCCCAGACCTCAGGGGTCACCGGATAATGCGGCCTGCCGGACTTCAGGCCGATACATGTGCCCTCGCGGACATACTCGGCGGCGACATCCAGCGCCCCGCAAATCAGCTCCTCGGCGGCTGAAAGGCCAAGCCTTTCCGAAAGCCGCCCGATCTCGGCCGGGTGAACGCCCGCGACCGGATAACAGACACACCCAAGCTCGTTCACCATCGCCGAAACCGTCAGCAGTTCATCGAACACCTGACAGTAATCCGCAGGCGTATGGGGCGTAACGCCGCACGACCATGAGGGAAGGGAGACTAAAACGATGTGCGTCCCGCCGGAACGCATAAACTCTTTGACGACCGACGGGCCGACACCCGTCCTCCGGGTGATATGGAAATGATCGTCCAGGATCGGAAATTTCTCCATTACTCGAGGATCTTCATCAGCGGATAGCCGTTCTCGAACTTCAGGCTTGCACGACAGACCGCATCGCCGTACTTCGTTTCGATAACGGCATCGTACATCGCCCCGGTAAGTTCCGAGTAGCCGAACGGATTTTCATTCATTAAGGATTTGTCCAGCCGGACCGTGATCTTCGTCACATACGGCTGAAGAGAGACCGCACTTTCGATAGCGGCCTCTACGATCTCTGCGGTCGAACGTGAGATTGGCGTTCCCACAAACTGGTGGTAGAGCGCCCCGAGTTTGATTGCCGCTTCGAACACGGCGTTTTCTCTGTCTGTTGCCATTTATTTTACCTCATGGGTGCAGTGAACGTGATAAGGCCGTTCCTCGGCTGGAACACTTCCCCGTCCATCCTCATTCTTTCGAGAATGTGTTCCACCTCATCCCTCCTATAATGATACTTGTTCTCCATCGTCTCCATGATCTGATCAACCTTCGCGACATGGTCGTCGCTTGCCTGGATCAGCGTCTCGATCGTCTCTTTGAGTTCGCGGCGGATCGCACGGCCTGATCTGGATGTCCCGGTGGTGATCTTGTCGATGTCGGGAGGGCCGGTCTTGGCGTCGTAAGCCACCTGTCTCAGACAGGCGTCCACGATTTTGACCACACGCTCCGCATCCTCCTGTTCAACCTCGTCGGCAAGACGCACGCGTGCACTGGCTTCTGCGAGCCGGACGAGTGCTTCCAGCTGACGGGCGGTGATCGGGACCGGCTTGTCGGAGTTTTCGTAGGCGACGCTTCGAAGGCTCTGATAGTACTGGACGAGGACTTCCTTCGCCTCTTCTTTGAGAAGCGGGAAGCAGTTTCGTTTTGCGTAGGCCAGATACTTGCGGAGCATCACGGCGTCGATCTCGGGCGTGACCGGGGCAAGTTCGCGCTGGAAGTACTCGTCGTCCGCTCCCGGGATCGGATACTTCTTGTGCCGCATGATCTTCTCACCGGCCGAGTGGGCCTTTAAGATGTGCCGGGCGATGTTCAGATCTCTGGTTGCGTCCGGCTGATCCTTCATGATGAAAATCAGATCGAAACGGGAGAGAAGGGACGGCGGCATGTTGATCTGTTCGGAGATGTTGGCATACTCGTCGAATCTGCCGAGTTTGGGGTTTGCGGCTCCAAGCAGGGAACAGCGGGTCCGCAAGGTAGCGTTGATGCCGGCCTTAGCGATCGAAACTGACTGCTGCTCCATCGCTTCGTGCAGCGAGGAACGGTCGTCTTTCTGCATCTTGTCCATTTCATCCACCGCGGCGATACCTTTGTCTGCGAGAACGAGCGCTCCGGCTTCAAGCGTCCAGCGGCCGTCTCCAAGATCGTCTTTCACAGCGGCGGCCGTCAGACCGGCCGATGAGGCGGATTTTCCGGACGTGTAGATACCGCGCGGAGCGAGCTTGATGACGTAGCGAAGCAGCTGCGATTTTGCAATACCCGGGTCACCAACCAGAAGGATGTGGATATCGCCTCGAAGACTGGATCCGTCCGGCATTTCCTTTGGGATCCCGCCGAACATCTGGAGAGCGATAGCTTCCTTGACCTCTTCGTTTCCGTATATGGTCGGGGCGATCGATCTGGCGATCTTTCCGTAGACGCCGGGGTCGGCGGCCATATCTTTGATGGCGACCTCGTCCTCTTCGGAGATGTTGACCTCTTCGAACTCTTTGATAGAGATCTCGATCGAGTTGCATTCGATGTAGAGATCGAAGACGGTGCTTTTCTGACCGCCGACGACTCTCTGCACGCTGCGAAGGATACCGTTCACGATGACGCGGTCACCCGGCGAGACTTTGCCGCAGAGATCGTCGATCGTGTCGATGTCGATGTTCTGGGGCTGCTCGCCGCCGCGAAGTCCTTCGGGCGTCTCCTGGACACGGAGTTTCTGCGAGTCGATGAAGGTCGATTTGCTCTGCACGAGTTCTAGCTTTTTCAGCGTACACTCAGCATGCCCGCACATATCCGGTTCGGAGTAGGAGCCGTACTCCTGTTTTTTGTAGGTGATGTGCCCGTTCACGCACCGGAACGCTCCGGTGACGAGCCGGGGTCTGACCTCGGTGACCCGGCGCACGATCCCGTCGATGCTGATGAATTTATTGATGTCGTCTGCCCGGATGTCCCGGATCTGGGTTTTTCGCGGGAGGCGGACGAACCGTATGTTGACTTTCCCGATGATGGTATCGGAGATGTCGTTTCCTTCGACATCTTTGCCGGTGATGAGGCGGGAGGTCCGGATCGCGTCTTTGACGTCCTCCAGGGTCTTTCCCGGGTGTTCGAGGAGTTCGTCGGCGAGAACGACGCCGATCTTTCCGTATTTTTCCAGAACGCCGTAGTCTATTTCCAGGGAACGTTCGCTTGGATATTCACGAGATATCTTATTGAGCTCACTTTTGTATTTCTTTTTCAGAAACCCGGTCCACTCCTCGACCCGGTCTACAACTTCCAGTTCAACAGCCATGCTCCTCCATAACGTTATACTTTGGCGTGACGGAATATGAATCTGTCATGACGTCAGCACTGGGTTACCAGATACGAGGCCGTGGTTTTTGAAAGGAGATCCACGTCAACACTTCCGCGTCTGACCTCCGCCTCTGCAAAAACGATCCTTCTTCCTTTCCGGATGATCTTTGCGGCGGCGAAGATCTCGTCGTCTTTTGTTCCGCGTATAAATTCCGTCGTTTCGGAGATGGTCGTAGTGCCGGATTCAGGGTCGAGCTCGGCTAAAATCGCAAGCGCGATCGCCTCGTCGGCGAGAATGACATAAAAGCCACCCTGCAGGAACCCTACACCATTGTGAAGTTTATCCGAGGCTTTCATTTTGAGAACAGCCTGACCGCCGCCCCACGAGACCGGGGTGATCCCAAGGGTCATGAACGTGGGGTTGGCCGCGGCAACTATCGATGCGATCTTTTCAGAGTATTCGTGCCTGCGAATAAGTTCTCTTAGCATGAACAAGAGATTTCCGATTTTTCTGCTTCGACGGACAGGTCTAAATAGGCTACGGAATAATACTCCAGCATGCAATCATCTCTCGACGTGAGAAATCCTGCCACGAATGAAGTCATCGGCACAATACCAAACGCCGCGCCCGATGATGTAGACAATTTTGTGAATGCGGCCGCGGAAATCCTGCCGACATGTGAAAAGACGGCGGCATCGAAGCGTGCCGTGATGTTTGTGAACGCCGCGTCCCTGATCCGGGCACGGGTGGAGGAACTTGCCGTTCTGCTGACGACCGAACAGGGAAAGCCGCTTCGGGAGGCACGTGACGAGATACTCGGATCCGCCCATGTATTCGAGTATTATGCCTCGGTATGCGGGAGCATTCCGGGCGATGCCCGCAATCTGCCTGGATACGGCTATCTGAACGTTGTTCGAAAACCGCTCGGCATCTGCGCCGCGATCATTCCCTGGAACATACCGGTGCTGATCTTTGCCTGGAAGGCAGGTGCGGCGCTCACCTGCGGGAACGCGGTTCTCGCAAAGCCCTCTAAGACCGCGTCCCTTACGATCCTGAAGGTCGCCGGGGCATTGCATGATGGCGGTTTTCCAAAAGAGGCACTGCAGATCGTGACGGGATCGGGGGGAGAGACGGGGGCCGCGCTTGTCTCGCACCCGGATGTCAGGCACATTTCGTTTACCGGATCGATCCAATCGGGAAAAGCGGTTTCGCTTCTTGCGGCTCCGCATCTGAAAAAACTGACGCTGGAGCTTGGCGGGAACGACAGTTTCATCGTGACGAAAACGGCCGATATCGACGCCGCGGTGAAAGCGGCGGTCAGAAACCGGTTCTACAACTGCGGCCAGGTCTGCACGTCTGCAAAGCGTATCTTAGTCGACGCATCGCTTGCCGATGAGTTCGTGCACAAAGCGGAGGTTATGCTTTCTGGCTACGTTGTTGGAAACGGCCTTGAGAAAGTAAACATGGGGCCGATGAACAATCCCGATCAGCTGGCTCAGATCGAAGCCTCTGTGGAAAACATCCTCGCAAACGGGGATGCCCAGCTCGTCTACGGCGGGAAGAGACTGGAGATGCCGGGCAACTTCTACGCGCCGACGCTGCTGAAAAACGTGAGTCCGCTCGCGGTCTCCGAGGAGATCTTCGGGCCGGTGATGTCGGTGATCCCGTTCAATACTCCAGACGAGGCGCTCGATATCGCAAACTCCACCCAGTACGGCCTCGGGTCTTCGGTCTGGACCACCGATATAGGAACGGCCCGTACGTTTGCCGAGGGCCTTAGATGCGGGGTCGTCTGGGTGAACAAGCATCTGACGCTTCCGCCGGAGATGCCGTTTGGCGGGGTCGCGAGCTCCGGATTCGGACGGGAAAACGGCAGGGACTTTGTGTACGAATACACTGAGCCGAAGAGTATTTTGTTTGGGTGAAGCGGGGTGAGCCGATAGGCTCGCCCTCAGCGGAGCAAATCTTTGATTTGCGACCAAGGCTTTGATTTGTGATCCGGCGCGGAGCGTCCCGCGGTGGAGATATCTTTTTTTTATTCAGAAGAGTTTTTTCTTTTTTTGCGGGAGTGTACGTCGGTTTCGTGTACTGGATAATTATAGCCTGACTTTGACAGTTGGCAATATAGCCCTCATTCAAACATCTCGTAAACGCAACAAAAGAGAAAACTAGTCCCTGTCAGGCGTCAATTTAAATTGACCAA
>NIZU01000050.1 GCA_003315675.1 Methanocorpusculum sp. MCE | reverse complement strand
TGCCTGGTTGAGACCAAAGCTGCTGAAAGTCCCCATACATACTACTCAACGTACGAAAAGAAAGTACTTTCTGTCAAAAAAAAGGTTGTTAGAAATTCTCAAATTTAGGAATGGAATCCTGACATTATTTTTGTAGATCTTGGAACGTTGAACGCGGCAGGGGGAGGTGCACTTGTTGAACTTAAGACAGATCCATCATACCAAGGGATGGACGCCGTATTAAATGGCGAAATCTACACTGTGATGCCGGACACTTCCTGTAAAGCAAATCATGAAACAAGTTTTGCAAATGCATACTTTGTTGGAACCATCCTTTATCCGGAACAGTTCAAAGATATCGATGCTAAACTGAAGGCAGATGAAATCTATACCTTCCTTGTCGGAGAACCTGTCTTTAATCAGTTGTATAAGAACACCGGCTCACTCGCCTATCAGAAAGTGGATCTTTCCACCATCTGATTTTTTGGAGATATATTATGGCTGAATTATCTATGAATTGTGTTCCTATCGGTTTTGTCTCATCTCCGTTTAAACTACGCGAAGATGCGCCGAAGCAGGGGAGACATACCGATGAACTGAGTGTCATCACTCTTGAACCTGCATTTCTGGATGCAGCAGACGGACTGAGTATTGGTGATGATCTGTTTATTTTTTGCTGGTTTGACCGATCTGACAGAACGGTTTTGAAGTCGCGAAAACTCGGGGAGGAGAAGAATCCTCTCCGCGGCGTATTCTCAAACCGCTCCCCGAATCGTCCGAACCCTATCGCATTAACACTGGTGAAATTAGTGAGTATTGATAGCAGTATTCTGACAGTACAGGGGCTCGAAGCATTGGATCAGACACCGGTTGTTGACATCAAACCCTATTCGGAAGGAATTGACAATCCGCGAAATGGATAAAAAATGACAAAAGAAGAAATAAAACCAAATAACTACAAAGCCTACGTCAGCAAAAAAGTCACGGTAATTGTAACCTGACATTGACAGTTGGCAACTCCCCCCTTTAGCGCTCTCGCTCCTCCCCCTTCTAAAAATGGGAAAAAAGAGAATTTGACAGTTGCCTCTTCTCCCCCTATCCAGCCTCCCCCTATCCAGCCTCACCCCACCCCGCATTTTAGCCCGAGTATCGCCGTATTCAGCGCATCAAAATTGGAAAACAAACATCGGTGACCTCTCTCTTTCCCCTTCATCATCGTAACTGTCAAATTCATCAGCGAATATTTGATGAATTTTGTAGCCACATGCTTTGCTTCCGGAACCTCATATCGCACCAGAGACACAAAAAGCTGTGCCAGAAACCCGATCAGAATTGCGCCGCGAATACTATTTTCCGTCCATACCCTCAGTGGTTTAATCTCGATCTCATTCTTTAGCGAATGAAAGATCTTCTCAATCGAATCCTTTTTTCGGTAGCGTTCAAGCGCTTCTGCAAGTGTCAAATTCCTGCTTGAAGTTAGGGCGAAAAATCCCCCTCTTCCAGTATTCAGCTTCTCCCGGAGAAACGCAAGCGCCTCCTCTTCCGACATCTGCAGGAGCTTTGTCTGAACGGAATAGGTAATCTTCACCAGCGGATTTGAGATCCCAATCTTCTTCGGCAGCTTTTTGTTTCGGGAAATACACTCCTGAATCACCTCCGCCTCCATGAACTGCCGGTACACTTTCCGTGACAAAGCATCCAGATTCTGCGCCTCGAGCCCCTGCGAGAAATAGAAATAGGTTACACTGCCAGGTTTCACGATTTTGATACCATATATACCCTGTTTTTCCGTTTGCTCATCAAGATTGAGCTGAACAGGCTTCCTCTGCCAAAACGTTTTGATGATCTTATCGTCACTGGTGTTCAGTTTCTTTGCGGTCAAATAGTCATGACCGCACACCTCCACGAGCTCCAGATTTTGTTTTGATCCGGCTCCTTTATCGAAGATAACCATGGAACCTTCGGTGAGTTTTTTCTGGGATTGGAGGAAGGTTGACCGGAAATGGGTAACGTCATTCACATTTCCAGCTTTCACCGTTACGCCGATCGGTACATTGATCGGGTGAGCAAGTTCGGTGATCCCAAGAGTTATCTGCAGTTTATCTGGTCGATGATCACGACTGTAGCCGTATTTCCCCAAAGGTGAAGCACTGCCGTGAAGAACAAGACTTGTCCAGTCGAGATTTACGTCGGTGTGCTCGAACTGACAGCGGGAAAATATTCTCTCCTGGAGTCCGGAGATGATGAATGCACTGTTTTGCCCGAGCATTTCCAGAAGACGATACAGCGTTTTTCCCGTGAACGAAGGGAGATTATAGTATTCTCTGGTTTCCGGCTGCATGAGCCAGGAATGAGCTCTTTTGATGCTGAAGTTGTCGCTGAGTTTGTAGGCGGCGAGGGCTTTGATCAGGGTGGAGATGTCGATTCCTTTCTTTTTCAGCGGGGAGAAGAGGGAGACAAGGTCAAGGGAGGTGAACATTTTTTCGCTGAGGAGGAGCGGGCCAATCGGAAAAGATATGTGGGGAGTGGGTGTAATATTGAGTGTCTCTGTGAAGCGGTTAGTTTTCATTTTGGTCAATTTAAATTGACGCCTGACAGGGACTAGTTTTCTCTTTTGTTGCGT
>NIZU01000049.1 GCA_003315675.1 Methanocorpusculum sp. MCE | reverse complement strand
ACCAACGTCGGAGAGACGGTCGCCAAGTTTTTCATAACGTTCGTGATATGCCTGGTTGAGACCAAAGCTGCTGAAAGTCCCCATACATACTACTCAACGTACGAAAAGAAAGTACTTTCTGTCGAAAAAAAGGTTGTTAGAAATTCTCATTTTTTTTGATTTTACGTTTTTTTCAGTTCTTCAAGTTCGGCACGAATCTTTTCCAGCTCAAGAATCTGTTCCCGGTGGTATGCAAGGATCATGTCGCTGATGAGTCCAATCATAAATGTCAGAATGCCGGTCACAATCAGGAGCATGGTCAGAATCGTCATCGGCAGATGTTCGATTCCCTTAAACCAATCAACTAAAACATAAATGCCGGTGATGAAACCAGCGAGGCCGAGAAGGATTCCAAGAACGCTGAAATGGAACAAGGGATTATTCATCTTCCCGTATCTGTTTATCGCTCTGATGATTTTGTATCCGTCACGGAAAGGATTCAGTTTGGTGGGGGACCCCGGACGCTTCTTATAATATGTTGGGACGACCTCGAATCGGAGATTGTGATGCACGACAGCCGAGCTGATCTCCGTCTCGATTTCAAATCCGGCTTCGGTGAGATTCATCTTTTCGATAGATTCCCTGGTGAACGCCCGATATCCCGAAAGGATGTCCGTCATATCGACCCCGTGCGCCCATTTGAAATACTTGTTCATGACTGAATTTCCAAGACGGTTCAAACGGGTGAGAGCTCCGTGTTCATAACTGCCGAGCCGATTGCCGATCACATGATCCGCTCTTCCCGATACAAGCGGTTCGAGCATTGCATCGGCGTATTCGGGAGGATTGGTCCCGTCTCCGTCCAGCATAAGGATGTAGGGTTTGGTAATCTGCCTGAATGCTTCGATCATCGCAGCTCCTTTACCTTTGCCGTTCTGGGTAATGACCCTGGCACCGAGGCCTGATGCAATTTCCGGCGTCCCGTCCGAGGAGTGCCCGTCTACTATCAGGATATTCTTATAGCCAAGACTCTGCAGTTCCTTGATGACAGAGCCGATCGTTGCTTTCTCGTTGAGTGTCGGGATCAGTACACAGACGTCGTCTTTATTCATTATTTGTTACTTATTCTGAAGCTGCCAGAGCATTCTGCCCTGGATGCCGAAGTATTTGGAGTATCCGATAGCATCCCGCTGATCAATGGTTGTTGAATCGAAGGAAACCATATCCATAGAGTAGATCGCATTCGGTGAAGCTCTTCCCATGATGTGAAGGCCGCCTTTATAGAGCTGAACATCGACCGTTCCGGTAACCCGTTCCTGCGTTTTGTTGATGAACGCATTCAGGTCATGGTAGAGCGGCTCGTGAATAAGTCCCATATAGGCAAGTTCAGCCCACTGCTCATCGACCATGTTCTTGAACTTCAGCTCTGCCCGGGAAAGGACCAGTTTCTCAAGATCTTTGTGAGCTGCAATCAGAACGGTTGCCGCTGGGTGTTCGTAATTTTCTCTGGCTTTCAGACCAAGCACACGGTCTTCGACCATATCGTTTCTGCCGACGCTGTGTTTTCCGGCAAGCTTGTTGAGCGTGACGATCAGTTCGACACCGCTCATTTTTTTGCCGTTCAAAGATACCGGCACACCGTTTTCGAATCCGATCGTGACGATGTCGGGCTCGTTCGGCGTGTCTTTGAGAGCTGCAGTCCAGTGGTATATCTCTTCAGGGGGATGATAGTCCGGCTCTTCAAGGCGGCCGCCTTCGATGCTGCGGGACCAGATGTTCTCGTCAACACTCCACGGGGTGGATTTTTTTACCGGGATTGGAACATTGTTCTGCTCTGCGTAATCGATCTCCCATTCACGGGTCATATTGTGTTCACGCATCGGAGCGACGATGTCGAATCCGTGCATGCGGAAGATGTAATCGAATCGAAGCTGATCGTTTCCTTTACCGGTACATCCGTGTCCGATTGCTGCAGCATTTTCCTGTTTTGCGATTTTTACGATCTCTTCGGCGATGATCGGGCGGGCGAGGGATGTGCCCATCGGGTATCCTTCGTAAAGCGCATTCGCCTTGATTGCCGGGAAGACATGGTTTTTGACAAATGCATCCTTTAGGTCGAGGGTATAATACTTGTCTGCGATGAGGTTTCCTTTGTCGGTGGCCATTTTGACTTCGCTTTCAGGCTGACCAACATCTGCCACAACCGTGACCACACGATCGTATCCGTACATGTTCTTCAAGATTGGAACACAAATCGAGGTGTCGAGACCTCCGGAAAAGGCGAGGACAACAGTGCCTTTCCCTGTTTTCTCATTTGTATCTGTCATGTGAATCTCCGATAAATACTTGATACTATTTGTGTGCGCAAGATATTCAATACTGTGGCTTGCGGTATCGATATAATTAGATTACATCAGAAAAGATTGTCCCATCTGCTTTTTGCATCAGACAATATCCAGCATACGAATAGCCTATGGTTTACCTTAATATCATTACAGAACGCATGAACATACACACACAATACTATCAATATTCCTTACATTCATGGTGAGGCCAAGTCTTCATCGTTTTCAAATCTATGATCCAAACCAGCAGTCTTCGGCATTACCTTCTGATGATCCTTGCGAGCACAGCCGTTTTTCTGGATTATCTGGACACGAGCATCGTTTCGATAGCTTTGCCGACGATCTCTGCCGATCTCGGCATTGGATCGCTGACGGCTTCATGGGTGATGACTTCATATCTTCTCGCTCTTGGGAGTACCCTTCTGCTCTTTGGGAAACTTACCGACAGAACCGGACGCGACAGGGAGATCTTCACTGCAGGTTTTGTTTTGTTCACGTTATCCTCATTCCTGTGCGGAATTTCTCCAAACATCGAGTTTCTGATTGGATTTCGTGTCATGCAGGGAGTTGCCGCCGGTATGATGGTGTCTACAGCGACCATGCTGATCACAACACGCTTGCCATCAGGGACACGGGGGCTTGGAATGGGTGTTATTGCGACATCCGGTGGTATCGCGCTGGCACTGGGACCGGGACTTGGCGGATTGGTGACCGAGTTCATCAGCTGGCACTGGATATTCTTCATCAATATACCGATAGGCATTTCCGCGGTTATCCTCGCCGTATTTCTGATCCCGGCATCGGCGGTCCGGCAGAATGCAAAACAGCCTTTCGATATTTTAGGAGCTTGTCTTTTGGCCGCAACGCTTGTATCTTTACTCATGGGTCTTGAACTCGGTTTATCTGAGGGGTGGACTCCGCAGGTGATTTTGCTCATAGGTATCTTTCCTATTCTCGGCTTTGTCTTTTTCCGCCGGGAACTGCGGCATCCGGACCCTGTTCTTTCAGCCAGACTTTTTTTAAACCGGACCGTGATGTGGGCATCATTTTCAACCTTACTGGTCACTCTTATCTACCTGGGGATCATCTATCTGATACCCTTTTATCTGACGGGTTCGATTCACATGTCTGTGGCTGCGGCGGGACTCGTGATGCTTCTTGCCCCGGTCTCTATGGCTCTTATCGGAATCCCGGCTGGTGCATTATCGGAAAAGATCGGCTGCATGCATCTGTGTAATCTCGCAGCGGCTTTCATGGCGGCAGGTCTTCTGGTCCTCGTGTTCAGTGTTTTCCTTTCCTTTCTGCCTTTGCTTTTTGCCGGGCTGCTGCTTCTCGGCCTCGGCATGGGGCTGAACGAAGGGCCGAGTATGCAGCGGATAACTCTCCACTGTCCCCGCGAACTGCAGGGATCTTCGGGAGGTCTGATATTTACTGTAATGAACATCGGATGCATTCTTGGAGTGGCTGTGTTTTCGGCAGCTGCCTCGCTAGGATCGGGCAGCGGCGATGTATATACTGATCAAGGTATTATTGCTGCCTGTATTGCGGGAATAATCGCCGCTGTTTGTGCCTATATTTCGTCCCGTCTCGCACGCGATCAAATCCTTTGTTAATCATTTATATTATAAAATATCCTCCAAACTGCGATATCTCTTAGAATAAACTCCCATTATACATACCTTTATGATGTCTGGGAGAAATCAATAAATTATACCTTTTGGAGAATAAAAATGTCCGAACTCTACAAAAAAATGATTGACGAGGCAATGGCTGCACAGCATGCCGACGTCAATGTTCTCAAAGCGAGACGTGGAAAGCATTTCACGCTCAAAGATGCCCGTCCCTATGTTGAGGCGGTGGAAAAGATGACTGTCGGTCCAAAACAGAGTGCCGCGGTCATTAACCTGCACAAAGAATCCGTGAAAACGCACTTCAATGTTCTCTCGGGTCTGACACGCCACGTCAAACCTGAAGACGATCCCTTTGTCGAACATTATCAGACACCCGTCATTTTGGAAATTCTCCGTGATCAGGATGCAAAGTTTGCAAAGAGCCTGGAGATCTTTGTCGACTCGATCAAAACCCACGAGGCGATTATCGGGAGAGAAGCTGCACGCTGTTATGCAGGTTTCTACGGCCCAACCTGTGTCGTTGATTTTGCTCTGATGCCGGGTTCAACCAGCAATGTGGTTAACCAGGTTCTCACGAAAACAGACATCCCGGTCGCTCACAAGCAGGCCATTCTTGCTGCAAAATCCTGGGGTATGAACACCTCGTACGGTATTGGCGACCTGTTTGCCAAACGTATTGAAGCCGGCGATTCCCTTGCAGAAGCCTCAAGAAAAGAGGTTCGTCAGCTTCAGGATCTCTACCGCAATCCGGTAGAAGCTCAGGCAAAACTCATGCAGAAAGCAGGTATGAAATCCTTCTCCGAAAGGAGATACATGGAGAACTACCGCAAAGGTATGGAAAAAACCGTGAAAGCGGCCATTGATGACAACGTTCATTATGGAAACATCGCAACGATCCCTGCATACTGTGTTGGAGATATTTCTCACCACATTTCCCAGTCCACCTACAACATGTGCAAGGATGATGTGATCATGGCAACAATCGAGGCCGTAACCAACGTTATTGAAAAGACGCTTCTTGCTGCCGTTCCAAGCATCAAAAACCCGTATCAGCTGTTGAATGTTGCGACCGGCTCCTCTGCAGCGGCAACCGAGTATCTTTTGGAGCTCGATGCATTCAATGCTCCGATGATCGTTGATCTTCTGACGAAGAGGTATCACAACCTTGTCATGATTAAGCCGACCAGAGGCGCAGCTGCCGAACTGCATAACTGCGATTTCATGGATATGATCTACCGCGGCTGGAAGATCCTTGATAAAGCCGAGAGAGTCAAGAACGGATCGGGCCAGCCGCTTGTTCCAAAGATCGACGGCATTCCAATCGATCTCTCGCCCATTCATGAGAACGAGATACTCATGAATCCCCAGCGCTATGCATATCCGGCATGTGCCATCACCGTTCGCGCCTCCTCTCTTATGCGGCTCGCAGACTATCCGTGTCTCCTGACAAGCGAACCGATCACCGCAACCATGATGACAAACATCATTGCACTCGACAAAAAGACCGTTGCCGCCCCTGTGCGTGCCTGTAAGAGCTGCGCAACTGCGTGCCTTGTCGGATCACGCCACCAGTACTGCCAGTACCGAGAGGCTGTGTAAATGAAATGTTACGTATGTGAGCAGCAGGGGGTTGACCGGGACGCAACCGGTGTCTGTATCGTATGCGGGATGGGTCTCTGCACGAAACATATGGTTCGTTCGGATGTAGAGACTTGGGAGGGGGGATACCCCTTCCCTGCAAAGAAGCTGAAGCATCCGATCCCCCGGATACTTTGTCCTGAATGCAGCAAAGCCTGGAACGGAGAGAAGTAATGGATCTCGTAAGGAGGTGTTTTGCAGAATTAATCGGAACGATGATCCTTGTGTTCATCGGATGCGGGTCTGTCGTGATCATGCTGATGCTTGCGGCAGGCACGACGCCGTCGACTTCATTCGACATAGGGATAGGCGCCCTCGGCGGAATGGGTGACTGGTTCGGCATCAGTGCGGCATTCGGTCTTGCCGTTGCGGCAGTTATCTATGCACTTGGCACGGTGTCCGGTGCCCACATCAATCCGGCAGTCAGCATCGCTCTTTGCTCGATTAGAAAGTTCCCGGTCAAAGACACTATCGCATACGTGATTGCGCAGTGTATCGGAGCAGGAATTGGAGCAGCATTGCTGTTTTTCATCATCGCCCCCGAATCCCTTAGCGTCGGCGGGCTCGGCGCGACCGCGCCGTTCCCCGGGATCTCTCTCTGGCAGGCTCTTCTGGCTGAAATCGTCGGGACCTTCATCTTAATGCTCGTCATTATGGGTGTTGCCGTCGACAAGAAAGCTCCCGCAGGATTTGCCGGACTTGCGATCGGTGCCGCTGTTACTGCCGTCATCCTGGCCACAGGAAATATCTCCGGCGGATCGATCAATCCGGCGCGTTCATTCGGTCCGGATATTATGAGACTGATACTTTCAGGTTCTGATGCCCTTTGGACAACATACCCGATATATGTGATAGGTCCCATCGTCGGTGCCGTCCTCGCTGCGTTCTTCTATGTATTCGTAGCGGGAAAATCGGAGTGATCTCACCCCTTATTTTTTATGTAATTTCAGTGCCGGGCTCAGTGTGAAAAAAAAGGTTAGGACCGTTCGCCGTAGATCCTCTTGATCTCGTGCGCCTCAGCCGATTTGTCTTTTCTGGTAATGACGTTTCCTTTCCGGAGTTTGATTCTTGTCACACGGAACTGTTTCCCGCCGACGGATGTGATGTGGTCGATGGTATACACTTTGTTTCCGTCGACATTTTCATACAGCGGAATCGTCACGGCACCTTTGTTTAAGGATGCGCGGATAATGACCTGATCAACAAGTCTGGTCCAGAGCACTTCGATCTTTTCGGCGGGAAGTTCCTGTCTGCGTGCATTGTTCTCTTCGATCGACGTAACCTCTACGCTGAATGAATCATCCCCTACCTCGGCAACCAGATAATCTCCTACCGAGATGGTGTCCCCTTCCAGAAGTTCGATCGAACCGGTATGTGAATCATTTCCATAGCTGACGACTGCCTTTACGGTCAAAACCTTCGGTTCTTTCAAGGTAACCCGCATCACATGTCCACAGACAGTACATTTTACAACGGCTTCCGGCGGCTCTTTGAGGATCTCAAAATCCGTCTCCTCTAGACAGACCGGACAGTCGAGTAATATCATATCGTTATCCATATTGTACATATTGGATTTTCAAAGAGATAAGCACACCCTCAAAGTGAAACGGCGAATCTGTTTTTCTTCCTGCATATGTTATATCTGATGAAACGAACAACACGTAATCAAGGGCATGCCAGTTACTGAAATCATCCATTGTCGCGGACATAAAAATGTTTTAGGGCGTCACAAAAGTACGTTCGAGATCACGAAAGAAACCGAACTTTCCAAAAACGGTGACTGTATCATTGCTGTCGGAGCTGACAAAGGGGCTATGGATTTATCCCCAGAGTTTCGGGAGGCCATCTCTCATGAAGAAGCTGTTCTTCGAACAACTCTTACCTGCGGGGAGCATTCGGTGACCATCATCTCGCAAGGGTCGCCCGGGATAACACTGACCCATCCTACGGATCTGGTCTGGAGAAGAAGCTGTTTTGTTTGTTCCAGAACGATCGCCGTTTACAGTGATCACACAGCTGCCCTTCTTCCCCGCGAAATGATGGCTGCCTTACAGAGCGGAGCCGAACTGGTGGTTACTCTGTCGGTTGAGGGACCTCAGTAATAGTCAGCTCGGCTTTCTGGAGAAATGTCTCGCATTTCCGGATAAGTGCCATTCCCCGCTGATGGAGGTTCACGGCATCTTCGATGGGAGTGTTTGGATCATCAAGCTGTTTTGCGATCTCGCGGAGTTCTGCAATCATTTCTTCGTAGGTTGGTTCGGATTCTTTTTTGGTCATTTGATACTCTCCACAATCGAGGTGATCTCTCCATCAGCAAGTTTCAGACTGAGATGGTCATCTTTGGCAATATTTTTCACTGATCTGACAAGTGTCCCCTCTTTCCACAGAAGAGCGTAGCCGCGTTCAAGAGGTTTGTAGGGATCGCGTCCGAGAATGATCTCTTTTTGAGTAAGCAGACGAAGTCGTGCGGTGTTGATGTTGTTTTTCACGCCTTTTTCAATCATCGCCGACCATGCACTGCAGGCCTCGTGCTCAACAGATATCCGGCGAAGGCACGCTCTTCTGCTCCGCTCTTCGAGTTCAGCCGTCTGCTGATGCATGAGTTCCAGTTTTCGGGTCAGACGGTTCGGTTCGACTCTGATTTTCAGGTCGGCAACGTTTTTCTGTTCTACCGAGAGAAGCCAGCTCATTCTGTCGTGAATGGACCGCCGATCCTTTTCATGTTTTTCAAGAAGAACGGATCGGTCCGGAACTACCGTCTCGGCAGCCGCAGATGGGGTTGGAACTCTCCGGTCTGCAGCAAAATCCGAAAGGGTCGTGTCGGTTTCATGACCGACCGCGCTGATGATCGGAACGGCCGAATTCCGAATCGCGGTGACGACATCGGGATGATTGAAGACGAACAGATCTTCGAAACTTCCTCCGCCCCGGGCAATAATAATCACATCGGCTTTGTCCTGCAGAGACCGGATCCCAGATACGATCCCGACTTCAGCCCCGTCTCCCTGGACGGATGTTCCGGCCAAAAGGATCGGGAGAGGATATCTTCTGCAGATTACATTCTTGATATCCTGCAGAACCGATCCCGTCTTCGAGGTGACGACACCGATGTTTCGCGGGAAAAGCGGCGGGTCACGCATTTCTGCCTGAGGCCTTGGAATAATTCCTTTTGCTTCAAGCTCTTTTCGCCACTGTTCTTTCAAAAGATACAGACCTGCTTTTCCGGATACCGCCGGCTCCATCTTTTTTATGATGAACTGCAGGCGGCCCCCTGCCGGGTAAAAATCGACAAGACCGGTTGCCTGAACGAGCAGTCCGTCTTTTACGGAAAACGGGAGATTTTTGACTGAATACTTCCACATCACGCAGGAAATGGATGCGGGATTATCTCCCTGTTCCGTGAGTGAGAAATACAGATGTCCGGAAGCATTTGGCCGATATCCGGTGATCTCTCCCCTGACGACGATGTCGGTTAGGAGCGGGCAGTCAACAACTTCCCGAATCCTTTTTGCAAGTTCGGATACGCTGAGCGTGGTGTCTGACACCCCGAGCGTTGAGTTTTCCGTAATCGGGGTAAGATGCGAGGATTTGGACTCTTCGTTATCAAACGCAAGCGTCTTCTGCTGAGCTATCCGCTTCTTTCCTGCCATATACCATACATTTAGTTGCTGACATGAGAAATATAACGGTCAATGATTCGACTCGCTGCGTCTTCGATGTTCTTCCATGAATATGAACCACCGGAAATTTTTGCTGCAGTAAACAAAGCCGGAGCTGATACAATTGAATTCTGGATGGAAACACCGACCTTTTGGTTAAGGGGAGCCCATGCATCGGAAGTGATTGATCTAATGCGGCTCTACCCGAATTTCGGGAAGATCGCGATGCATGCCCCTGTTTTCGAACTGAATCCCTGCTCGTTCAATCCGAAAGTCGCGGAGCTCACCGCAGAATATACCGTATCCTGCATGCATATTCTGGATGAACTCGGCGGCGGTGTTATGACCATCCATCCGGGGAAACGGACGGCCAAACGGCCGATTAGCGCATTAGATAAAGAGCGGTTTGCCAGATATCTTACGAGAGTGGGAAATGCGGCTGTTGGGAGCTCCGTGACCGTAGCTCTTGAAAACATGCCTCCTGCGGTGAATGCGCATATGGTAACGGCAGAGGAAATTTGCAGAGTTTTGGACGAGTATTCCTGGCTTTCGTTTACATGGGATTATGCCCATGCATGTCTTGCAGGAGATCCGTTTTCTTTTCCCAGAGAATGCGGTGAGAGAATCGTTAATATCCACACCAGCCGCGGAAGTAAAACATCTATGCACTCCCCCCTCGCCGGAACGCCGGAGGCAGCTGAACTGAAATCCGTTCTTTCGGAGATGAAATATAACGGAATCATGACCTTTGAACTTGAAGATCTGAGCTTTGGACCGTATTCAAATGCGGTCTGCCCCTATCCATTCACCTATGATGAAAAAATTGCTATCCTTACCCGTGAAGTCGAGGAGTTTTCAGACTGCCGATGTATTTAAGAAAAAGGACGTATAAATTAATATAGAGATTTTAACCAATGGCTGTTCCCAGACATAAAAATAGATCTGCCGCACATGCGGCGTGGACGTTATGGTAGTTTATACGAATATCATCATTTTTCTTATATTGCTGATCTGTTCGGCATTTTTTTCGGCTTCCGAGGTTGCTCTTGTAGGTATCAGCCGTGCAAAAGTACATACACTTTCTGAAACAGGAAGCCGCGGCAGGCGTCTGGATAAATTAAAAAATAACCCGGATCATTTTCTGATCACGATCCTGATAGGCAACAACATCGCAAACGTCGGGGCCGCATCTCTCGCAACCGCCGTTGCCCTGGAATTATTCCTGAATAACGGCGTTGCGATTGCGACCGGAGTTGTCACGCTTCTGCTGCTGATTTTTGGAGAGATCGGTCCAAAAACCTATGCCAATCGGCAGATGGAGCGGGTCGCACTGTTCGTTGCGACACCGATTTATTTCCTTACTATGCTCCTTTCGCCGTTCTTCTATATCTATGACCGGTTCAGGAAGAAGGATCACTCTCCGTCAGTGACCGAAGATGAGATCCGTGAATGGATTGATGTCGGAGAGATGGAAGGGGCGATCGAAGAGGAAGAGAAGGAGATGATCTACTCGGTTCTCAAATTCAACGACACGACGGCAAAGGAGATCATGACTCCAAGGCCAGACGTCGCGGTTGTCGAGGACACGGTGACGCTTGAAGAGGCGGTATCCCATTTCAGGGAAACCGGTTTTTCGCGTGTGCCGGTATATCATGACAAAACCGACAACATCGTCGGAACCCTCAACTTCAAGGATTTATTCAATGCCTACTCGACGGATAACCGCAAGGCATCGGTCAAGACCCTGATGCTCGATGTCTACTGCGTACCTGAATCGAAAAAGATCGATGTCCTTCTTCGCGAACTTCAGGTCAGACGTGTGCATATGGCGATCGTTCTGGATGAGTTCGGCGGATTTTCCGGTATCGTGACCTTCGAGGATATTCTCGAGGAACTCGTCGGCGATATCATGGACGAATCCGACGGAGATGAAGTCTCGGACATCATCCCGATCGGCGACGGTCTGTATATGGTCGACGCCCAGGTCCGTGTAGCCCTGCTGAACGAACGGTTTCGGATATCTCTCCCGGAAGATCAGGGTAATTATGAAACGATCGGCGGCCTTGTCTTTTCGCAGCTGGGTCACATACCCCGTCTCGGGGAGTCGATACCGCTTTCAGGGGAGCATATAACCCTCGTCGTTACCAAAATGCGGGGAAGACAGATTCTCAAAGTCAAGATGATTCTTGCCGCTCCGGAGTATGATGATCAGGATATAAGCGGTGAGTAATCCCCCTTATATTCTAAATTTTAGCATAGATCTTCTTCCATTTTTCCACGATTCGGTAATTCGGATTTGCTTTGAGAAGGATGTCCCGCAGTATCTTGGGATCATCCGGCAGATGATACGTGCAAACGGAAATTTTTGGCCCCTGGGTTTTCAGGATCTCTTTTGCTCCGGCAAGCATCCTGCGTTCCGCCCCTTCAATATCAGCTTTGATAAAATCCACGGTAAGAGCATTTTCCGCACAAAATGTGTCGATGGATGTTACAGGAGCGGTTTCCCGCCTGCCTTGCTGATTCAGGACCATGGATGAACCGACAAGCGTGTCCGCAGGGATTGTAAATTCGGCATTCCCGGGTATGTCGCTGACTCCATAGGGAATGATATGTACGTTTTTTGCGAAATTCGGATTCAACTCAAGTGTTTTCGAAAGAATCCGCCCGGCTTCCCTGATCGGCTCGAATGCGTAAACCTCGGCACCTCTCGATGCTGCAAGAATGGAGAACACGCCGAGATTTGCTCCGCAGTCAAACACCACATCACCTTCATTGATCCTGACATCACCCCATTCATAGGGCCCTTCATCGGTGTAATGATATCTGCCAAGAAGCGCCGGGTAGAGAATATCGCCGATCTCCATTGCATAATACGCCTCTTCGCGGGTTGGGTGTCTCTCGTGCGAAAGGACGGGTAACCGAAGCCCTGCTATTTCCAGACAGTCCGGTGATTTTACGTAGAATGAATCATAGATTTTTTGATACTGGTTCCGGTAAAAATCCTCAGTCCTTTGATTTTTCGTCAGAAGATACCGTACCAGGTCAAAAAACGGGATATCAGACATCGTCGGATATCACTTTCTTGTTTGCCGCTTCGCGTTTGACGATCAGGAAACAGGCGATAAAGCCGATCAGGATGTTTGAATAATACAGAATAATTCTTAGGAGGATAACAAACAGTCCCACAACCGAGCTTGGGATGATCAGTGAGTAAAATCCTACATAGGCAAGCTCAGCAATTCCTGCAGATCCGGGAGTCAGCGGCAGCATCATGATGACCGCGATGATTAACTGGAATACGATCGACAGCAATATGTTCGGCGGGTATCCAAGCCCCACCAGAATGATCGACGCGACAGAATACTCGCAGGCCCACAGACAAAAGGTCAGAATAAATCCAACAAACAATCCCCATTTGGCTTTCCCGGCAAAGAGCCGGAACGTGTTGTAGAACTGATCGACCCCGTCATTGATCTGGTCGGTTATCTTCTCGATCTTTTCGGGGTTCATTTTCTTCATAAACAGCCCCCCGATCTTCAGCGAGAGCCTTTTGATGAGGGGCGGTTTTCGCATAACTGCGACCAGAATTATCAGAAGTCCGGTGAAAAATGCCGTCCCGCACCAGGCTGCGATGATCAGACCCTCGGGAAGTTCGCCGTTATTATATACAAAGGAAAAAATGCCCATGGAAAAGGTCACACCAAGAACCATCAGGACGGCTTCCAGAATCCGCTCGATTAAAACGACGGCCGTTGCGTCCGCCACCGGCACATTGGCTTTATACAGTTCATGAATCCTAACCGGTTCTCCCCCAATTTGCGAGGGAGTTATCGCTGCAATCAGCTGCCCGGCGCAGACCATATTGAGGGAGTGGAAAAACGGCACTTTGTACCCTAACGATCTGCACATTACCACGATCCTCGTGGCCCAGAAACCCATTGCAAGCATATGTATCATGAATGCAAGAAGCAGATACAAGGGATTGAGCTGCTGAATGGCAGTAATCGTGTTTTCATCGAATGTCAGAAGTATAACTACCAGAAGAACTGCGAGAGATAGTCCTATCGAAATCCAGAAAAATTTTTTCTGCTTTGAGTCCATGCTGTTCATTAAACGTTGATCGCTGAGAATTTATTATTACAGGTTAACGGGTTCATCTTTCTGGATTTTTGCATCTCTGTGGACAATAATCATGCTTGCCGCAAATCCGATGGTGAGGTTAAAGTAATACATGATAAGCCGCCATAAGAGCACGAAAACGCCTATAAGCGAGGTGGGAATTATCAGAGCATAGAACCCGCCCATGGAAATCTCGGCGATCCCCACACCTCCGGGAGTAAGAGGGATCATCATGATCACGGTGATGAGGATCATGAAGATAAACGAGAGAAGATAGTTCGGCGGCAGGCCGAGTCCGACCATGAGAACGGAGGCGATGATAAACTCGTTTACCCAGTAGAGTGCGCTGAAGAGGAGTCCGTAGAACATTCCCGTTTTCGATTTTCCCGTGAAGTGCCGAATGGTCACATAGAATTTTCCCAGATGCAGGTCGATTTTTCTTTGATATTCCTGAATGATATCCGGGGATTTGTTTTTGCCGAATATGTGCATCAGTTTATGTAAAACCTTATTTGACCACACCGGATTTTTGGCAACGATCAGGAATACGAGCAGAAGACCTGCAAAGACGAAGGCTGCAATGTAAGCAATCATCATGTATGCTTCGGGGAAGTTAAGATCCGCAAAAAACATACCCAGGAGGAATACGCTGATTACGGTTTCCGCGATAAGAACGATCGCATCGAACACCCTCTCCATTATTACTACCGCGGTAGCTTCTCCTCCGGGAACATTCGCTTTGGTCAATTCGTACACTCTGACTGGTTCGCCGCCGATCTGCGAGGGAGTAACCGCTGCGAGGAACATGTTTGAGCAGACGAGGTTGAATGAGTGGAAGAACGGCACTTTGTATCCAAGCGATCTGCACATAAACTTGATACGCAGTGCCCAAAAGCCAAGGGAGAAGATATGCATGAGAAATGCAAGGAGAATGATCCAGGGATTGCATTTTTCCAGCTCGTCAAGTGTCGAGGTGTCAAAGGTGAGGATGAGCATGGCAAAAAGTACGGCAAAGCTGATACCAAGAGAAATAAACAGCCACCGTTTTTGTGATTTATCCATAGCCACCCCTAATTACTGACTACTCATTGAACTGAATCTGATATATGTTTTGTAGTTGGTCGAAGGTCGGAGACCTGAGACCAGGAGCAAGTTGGAACAACGTGCCTGAGAATCATTGCTCGATTCCGTACTCTTTCAAAGCAATCATGGATCTCAGGGTTATCCATTTGGAAGGCTCTCCCTTTTTTTCGATTGGAACAAGAGTTCTGCCGTTGAACGTATTTTCCAGTTTCCAGGTTCCATTATCCAGACGCTTCTTTTTCAGTATATCAACAGCGTCCAGCAGCCTTGGATCGCGAATTCCCAGTTCCTGGAAAATAACGAGCAGTTCCAGAATATCGGTCTGATACATGAGAGGAAAACCGAGTTTCAGCCAACCGGGTTTGGCAACTTCCTGGAGATTGTGACTTTTCTTATAGAGATGATGTATCAGGAAATACTCCGTCAGCTTTTCAATAGTCTCGTTTATTTCAATGGTTCGCAGGTGATTTGGGATAGCAGTCAGCCCCTTCAGCGTTTTGGCAACCCCCATATGGCACGAATGAGCGCCGAAACACATTCTGCGCCGGTCATAGAGCTCCCCTTTCGGCGGCTGAAGTATGCCGTCATCTGCCCGCTGATAGGTAGTAATCCACTCAATGGCCTGCGCGACTCTCGAATCGTTTTGATAACCCAGTTTCACGAGACTGAACACCATGTTTCCGGTAAGGCACGGAATCACTCCGCCGGGCAGTCCGGTCCCGGTCTTTGAACTCGTATCATAGGAAAATCCGCCGTGTATCGGTTCCTGCGAATGACTGAGTATGAACTCGCACGCTCGTCTTATTCCCGGATCATCGGGATCTGCACCCAGTTCAGCCAGAATCAGCAGAGTCCAGGATGTCCCAGTGTATTTGTCTCTGTAAAATCGCAGAGGATCTCCCCAGGAACCGTCGTCATTCTGTCGTTCCATGATTTTTGGGACGATCCCATCTCTCATGACGGAAAAGCGGGCCTCACTCACATCCGGATCATCCAAATTTCTTCCCAGAAGAGACGTGAGCGTGAAATAACGAATTGAGGGATTTTCCCTCTCCAGAAGCCAGTTTAAAACATCCGGTATATGAATCTCTTTCATGATACTCTCACTCTCAAAGCAGTATATGGATGCTCACTACAGAAAAAACGGCATTGATATCTGACGAACTGCCTTATACAATTTGAATAGCTCCCCCTTCATCAAACTTTGCTTCAGTCGTAAGATAAGTTCTTCCCTCTTATTTCATCTCCCTCGTTTTTTTCATCATTTCATTTTGGAATTGATCCCGTCATACCTAAGGCGATATTTATTCTGACATGCAGGTGTAATACATATACATTATATGCGTATTCTGGTACTAGATCCACGTTTTGGCGCCGCAGGCGACATGATCCTTGGCGCACTGCTCAGACTTGGAGCAGACAGAGAGTTCGTCCTCCGATCGGTTGCCACGGTCGCGAAACCGGATATTTTCGATGTGACCCGTGCCGGCATTCCGGCAACCTATATCAGGACCAATACGAAGAAAACGACCCGCACTCTTTCCGAGATACTGGAAATCATCTCTGCAGCAAATGCCTCGGTTCAGGCTAAGGATATTGCAAAGAGAGTATTTATCAGGATACATGATGCGGAGACACGCGTACACCAGACCGAGCATGTTCATTTTCATGAGGTCGGGGCCGATGACGCAATTTCTGACATCCTTGGTTCAGTCTCGGCTCTCTTGTCATTGAAAGTCGATGCGGTACATATTCTCCCGCTGTCAACAGGCATGGGCACGGTCACCTGTTCGCACGGGATAATGCCGGTTCCGGCTTCGGCTACGGCGGAGATTCTCAAGGCATCCAATCTCGCCGTATCGTTTGGCTCATTCGAAGGAGAACTTTGTACTCCGACCGGCGCAGCATTACTTGCAACGTTCCAGGAGGTTTTCGGAACGACCGTTCACTCAGGCAAACTTCTTTCGTCGGGGGCCGGAGCAGGCACGCGCGATCCATCCGACCACCCGAATGTTCTTTTCGCATACATCATGGATACCGGAGATGAAGCGGGATCAGTGGATGTGCTCGAAACGAATGTTGACGACATTTCGGGAGAGGTTCTCTCCTCAGTCCTTTCGACGATGCTGAATGAAGGGGCACGCGATGCGTCCGTTATCCCCATCGTCATGAAAAAAGGCAGACCCGGTTATCTCATCAGAGTTATCGCCCTCCCGCGTGATGCCCCGCGTCTTTCAAAAATCCTTGCTCACGAGACCGGCAGTCTTGGCGTTCGGTGCACCCCTATGATTCACCGGTTTATTGCAGACAGAACGATCGCGAATACAACCGTCGTCATAAACGATCGGGTCTATTCCGTTGACGTCAAAATCGCATCCATGGATGGTATTGTCTATTCCCGTAAAGCCGAATTCGATGATCTGCAGCGAATCTCGGATGCATCCGGTCTTCCGGTTCGAACGGTAAAACGCATCGTCGAGGATGATGTATGGAAGACGCCGTAAAAAAAATATCAACCGGGGCCGCCGGACTTGACGCTCTTCTCGGCGGCGGCATAGAGCCGCGTATGATCACCCAGTTTTTTGGAGAGGCGGGTTCGGGAAAGAGTACGCTTTGTATGATGGCAGCCGTTTCGGTCCTTCGAGAAGGTACCGGCGTTGTTTATATCGACTCGGAAGGATTCTCCATCGAGCGGTTTTCACAGATTGCCGGTGCATCTACCGAGGAGTGCGCCAAGCATCTCTACGTGTTTGAGCCGGCGACCTTTGCCGAACAGGGTCTGATGATCTCCGAGTCGGAACAGCTGATCAAATCAGGGACAGCCGGGCTGATCGTGCTTGACTCGGCAACTGCTCTTTACCGTGTGGAGCAGATGGATACGAAAGACGCTCTTTCGATGCTTTCACGCCAGATGATGGTGCTTCTAGGAATTGCCAAGAGATACGGTATCCCGGTCCTTATTACAAATCAGGTGTTCATGGACATCGATCGTCACCGGCTGAGCGGACTTGGAGGAACTGCGCTGTCGCATATTTCAAAAGCGATTATACGGGTGGAAAAACACGAGGGATTCAGGCGGGCATTTGTTTTCAAACACAGGTCCCGCGCTGAAGGCATGTCCTGGGAATTTGTTCTTACGGGTACCGGAGTCAGAGACCGCTGACTGCCGCCGTTTTTGATTAAAAAAAAGTATGAGAATTTCTAACAACCTTTTTTTTGACAGAAAGTACTTTCTTTTCGTACGTTGAGTAGTATGTATGGGGACTTTCAGCAGCTTTGGTCTCAACCAGGCA
>NIZU01000048.1 GCA_003315675.1 Methanocorpusculum sp. MCE | reverse complement strand
TGGAGATTGTTGAGGCGAGATATGATCGAGTGTCAACTGTTTTCTGTTCACAGTTTCAGGTCGAGGGGTGGTATGAAAAAATTGGGGAGGCGACATTTGCCGATGCAATTTGTGATAGGGTCGTTCATAATGCTTATACGATTGTTCTTGAGGGGGAGTCTATGAGAAAGATTCTGGGAGTAAAGAAGTAATACGTGGAATTATTCCCACGTTCTATTTTTCATACGGATATGGGGGTATGTCATGTGCGGAATTCTTGTATCATTTCAGCGGACTTGTTGTGTCATGGTGAGCGGAATGGGTGTGTCATATGGGACGTAATATTCAGTTGATTTTCGGTAGTTTCGTGCGGGGGACGGGGGAGGGTATTAAATGGAGATCGTCCAACGAACTTTTCTCTTTTTTGTGTTTTCGTTTTCATTTTCGTGAATTTCGTGTGATGGATGTGCCCCTCAAAAAGAATCCCATACACCAAATCGAAAAGCACACAAAAACACGAAAAAGAGAGAGATTGGTTGGATGAGTGTCCACCCAGCAGTCGCAAATCAAAGATTTGCTCGGCTGAGGTCGTCGACTTGTTCACAAACCTTCGGTTTGCTCTCCGACTCGGGTCTACGACCCTCGCTTGTTCGCCAACCCGCCTCAGCTAAGCCTCCCTATCAGAGCTTACCGCTCTCCAGATCCGCCGCCATCTTTTCGACTTCCTTCTCGGAGATCTGGGCCAGCACATCCGCCGTCGGTCCTTCCGCAATGATCTTTCCACCGCGGATGAACATGCACCGGTCGCACACATCCCGGACGAAATCCATATCATGGGAAACGATGATAAACGTCTCGTCCATCTCATCGCGGGCATGCACGATCGAATGCTTCACATCAATCTTCGTGATCGGATCCATCGTTCCCGTCGGCTCATCTAAAAGAATGATCAGCGGTTCCCGGATCAGGACCTGACCCAGTGCCACCCGGTGCTTCTCCCCTTCGGAAAGCTCCGAAGGCTTCCGGTTCAGAATATCCTTCGCCTTCTTCTCCGTAAAACCAGCCATCCGAAGCGTGATCACCGCTTTTCGCACGGCAAGCTCTTTTGGAAACTCCAGCCCGATTGCATCCGTCAGATTATCGATAACCGTCCGGTGGGGGTACAGATCATACTCCTGATGCAGAAGACCGATGTACTTCTTCGCTCTCCCGCGGAACTCATACCCCTGTCTTCGCATATCCACCCACTCATCGCCGATCCGCACCTCAAGCGTTCCGCCCGTCGGCTCATACAGACCCGCAATCATCTTCGAAAGCGTCGTCTTTCCTCCGCCGGACACCCCGATAATGCCCAGGATCTCCCGCTCATACACCTCGAAACTGATCTTATCCACCGCATTGATCACGCCACGGTCCACTGCGATGAACTTCTTCGACAGATCCTTCGCCCGAACGATCGCACTCCCGCAGTCGGCGCATACATACGTGCAGTCATCCTTACATCCCTTCATAAACTCCGCCACGATCTCATCCGGACTGCTGATCTTCGTGATCCGTCCGTCCTCCATCATGACCGTACGATCGCACACATCCTCCAGCACCTGAGCGAAGTGCGACGTGATCACCATACCCATCCGCTTATCAGTTCCCGCTGCCTTCAGCAGCTCGTGAACGATCGTCGCGGTCTTCGGATCCAGCGTCCCCGTCGGTTCATCGGCGCACAGAAACAGCGGTTCGCGGGCGAGCTGCCGGGCAAGCACCACGCGCTGCTTCTCCCCCCCGGAAAGATCGCGGGCCACATGCATCATCCGGTGACTGAGACGTACCTCATCCACCAGATCCGCTGCACGGGAAAGTGCCTGATTGGCGGGATAATTGATATCGTCGAGTGCCCGGAGAACATTCTCGATCACGCGGTCATCACCATACAGGGAGAACGTTCTCTGGAACATCAGCGAGGTCCTGGCCATGATCTTTGTTTTCACCGCCTCGTTTTCCGGCGCCCAGAAATCGATGTCTTCGGCCGCGAGCGTCTCACCGCAGACCGGGCAGGGTTTCCCTGCATCGCTTCTGAACTCGATCCTGCCGCATTTCCGGCAGCGGGAAATATGATAGATGATTTTACCGCTGGTGGGCGGGGTATCGATACCCCTGATAAGGTGGATCAGAACGGTCTTTCCGCATCCCGATCTTCCGATCACGCCCACGATTTCTCCTTCGGCTATATCGAGGCAGATATCGTCTAAAACACGAATCCGCTCCTCCTCGCCGAAGTCCATACATACATTCTCTATTGTTATAAACGGTGTCGACATGCTCATCTCCAAAATTCGGATACTACTTGTACAAGAATGATTCGTGTCGCATACATTAATATATTTTGGCGCATATGTGTACTCACTACATATTTTTCCAAACCAGACCTGATAATCGAAAACGCTTTAGGTATGGCATGAGAAGATATGCAGTACGAGTAGAGATATGCCTGAAAACCCTGAGATTTGTCCAAAAGGTAAATGCGGAAGACCAAGGGTAAGGCGTTGCGTCGAACTCAATGAACCTCCCGGGTGTTACGCCCCGGTCTGTCCGCAAAGGAAGGTCAATATTGAGATGGTTACCTTGTATCCCGAAGAGATCGCGGTTTTGAAACTTGTCGATCTCGAAGGGCTCTCTCAGGAGGACGCGGCCGGTGTTCTGGGTGTCTCCAGAAAAACGGCATGGCGCGACCTCCACGAGGCACGCTATAAAGTCGCGGATGCTTTGGCAAACGGGAAAATTATCAGAGTTTCATGCTGCCCTCATGCAGACGGCGGTGTCCATCCGGAAGGATGCGGTATGCATACCGAAGGCGAGTAAGTGCAGAACGTGTTGTTCAGACATATCCTGAAATGATCCTTTACGGAGGTCATCTCTATGGAAAAAACACTAGCACATGCAATGCAGGATGAAAAGCAGCAGGAGATCTGCTGTTATTATCATCATCATCGTTTTCACAGATACAATGATGGACATTCGCACATCGGCGGCGCAAAAATGCCGCTGATCGGTGAAACCGCCCCCTCCTTTGAGGCGGTAACGACGCAGGGACCTATCCGGTTTCCCGAGGATTATGCCGGGAAGTGGGTCATACTCTTCTCGCACCCTGCAGACTTTACCCCGGTTTGTACAACCGAGTTCATGACGTTTGCGTCGATGGCCGACGAATTCGCCGAACTGAACACCGAACTTATCGGACTCTCGGTAGACTCTCTCTACGCCCACATCGCCTGGCTTCGCAAAATCCAGGAGCTTGAATGGAAAGGGAAGAAGAACATCGAGGTGAAGTTTCCGTTGATCGAAGATATCCGGATGGAAGTTGCCAATAAATTCGGCATGATCCAGCCGGGTCAGTCGAATACCCAGGCCGTTCGTGCGGTATTCGTCATTGATCCGTCGGCAAAGATCAGGACCATTCTGTATTATCCTCTATCGACCGGAAGAAACTTCGATGAGATCAAACGTATCATCCTTGCTCTGCAGAAAGCAGACAGTGATCAGGTCGCAACACCTGCTGACTGGCGTCCCGGGGATGATGTAATCGTGCCGACAGCAGGTTCCTGCGGTACGGCAAAGGAACGCATGGAATCAACGAATGATGACCAGTATTGTCTTGACTGGTTCATGTGTTTCAGACGCGAAAAAACGTAACCACTCTACGTCCCTCTAACCTCTCATACAAATCCAGTCTCCTTCTTCGTTGCAAATGCCGCCACGTCGGGTCCTCACTGGATCCGTGCCATGGGACTGGATCCGATCAACATCGAACTTTGGTGACAAAACGAGGATCGGCAGATTCATAAAACCCTGTCCGATTCCTGAACCATTTTATTTCTCCAATATATGTCTCTCAATTTCTGCTGCATGTACCTCCTATGCGGCAGAATCCCAATGGAGTATTGATACATGACCACTGAAACATGTCCTGAAAACTGCACTGAAAACTGTGATACCTGTTCACAGAAACCCGAATCAAGTAAAAATATGCCGGAAAAGTCCGACATTCGCGTACGTCACGTAATTCTCGTCCTATCCGGAAAAGGCGGGGTCGGGAAAAGTACCGTCTCGGTAAATCTCGCCTATGCCCTTTCCAACCATGGATATCAGACCGGACTTCTGGATCTCGATCTGCACGGTCCTTCGATCGGCAAGATGCTTGGAATCGAAGATCTCCGTCTGCAGGCGATGGGTAACCGTATTATGCCTGTCAAGGTGACCGGTTCATTGAAGGTCATCTCAATCGCTCTTCTCTTAAATGAGACCGACAGCCCGGTCGTATGGCGCGGACCAATGAAGGCTGCCGCAACCAAACAGTTCCTCGGTGACGTGGAATGGGGCAACCTCGACTATCTGATCGTGGATCTCCCGCCTGGAACCGGTGATGAAGCATTGAATATCATCCAGTTCGCGCCGAACGTGGAGGGCGCCGTGATCGTGACGACTCCTCAGGATGTCGCCGTTTTGGATGCGACCAAAGCCATCAAATTTGTCGAAATGATGAATCTTTCTGTTCTTGGCGTTATCGAGAATATGTCGGGGATGGTCTGTCCTCACTGCGGTGAAGTCGTCGACATCTTCGGGAAAGGCGGCGGAGAAAAGGCTGCCGAGCAGTATAAGGTTCCCTATCTCGGCGCGATCCCGCTGGATATCGAGATGCGGAAAGCCGCCGATGAAGGAAGACCGTTCATCGTCAGGACGCCGGGCAAGACCAGCCCCACCTGGGATGCCGTCGATAAGGTTATGGAAAATCTGATCGCAGTTATCGAGTCCAAAGAATAATTGAGAATTTCTAACAACCTGAGAATTTCTAACAACCTTTTTTTTGACAGAAAGTACTTTCTTTTCGTACGTTGAGTAGTATGTATGGGGACTTTCAGCAGCTTTGGTCTCAACCAGGCATATCACGAACGTTATGAAAAACTTGGCGACCGTCTCTCCGACGTTGGTAAAACACTTGATTGGGATGTGTTTCGCCCTCTTCTTGAATCCATGTATGCAAATAAATCCGGCAAGGGCGGTCATCCCAATGTCGATGTCATACTTATGTTCAAGATTCAGCTTCTGGAAGTCTGGTATAATCTGTCTGATCTCGCCGTTGAACGTGAAATTTATGATCGTCTTTCTTTTTGGCATGGTAAGTGAGGGCGTTAGCCCGAAACGGTGAGCAAGATTCGATCTTGCGAACTCTTGGCTGTCCTGACAAAATACCCGACAATTCAACGATCTGGTTATTTCGGGAGCGCATGTCCGAATCAGGCGTTGATACAGTGGTCTGGCAGGAGTTTCAGAGACAACTTGACCTGAAAGGTCTGAAAATTGAACAAGGTATGATTCAGGATGCAACGTTTGTGTATGCTGAACCCGGTCATTGTAAGAAAGACACGCCGCGAGGAGATCAGGCAAAAACACGACGGGATAAAGATGGAAAAATCATGTCCAAGAACGGCAAAATGCACTATGGCTATAAACTTCATACCATCATGGATACGACGCACGATCTTATTCGACGCATTGAAACCACCACGGCAAATGTTCATGATAGTCAGGTGGACCTCTCAGAAAAAGGAGAAGTGGTCTATCGGGATCGGGGATATCAGGGAGCAAAATGCAAGGGATATAGTGCCACAATGAAAAGGGGAGCGAGAGGGCATCCCATTGGCATACGAGATAAACTGAGAAATCTGCGAATAAGTAGGAAGAGATCAAAGGGCGAGAGACCCTATGTAGTGATCAAAAATATCTTTCATGCAGGGTTGGTAAAGGTAACAACGCTGCAAAGAGTACGAGTGAAAAATATGCTGGCTGCATTTTGTTATAATATCTATCAGGTGAAAACGATTCAAAACAGAGTGTAAATTTAAAAAAAAAACGTCAAGGAATAATGGGTATTCTTCTTTTTTTGGGGGGGGTGAGGGGGTATGGATGTAGCCAATCTCCTATACATGACATCCCAGGAAAACATGGAAAAACGCCTCGAAGAACTCGAACGCGACTATGCCGACCTCATGGAACGGGTCCGCGACCTCGAACTCCA
>NIZU01000047.1 GCA_003315675.1 Methanocorpusculum sp. MCE | reverse complement strand
ATGCCTGGTTGAGACCAAAGCTGCTGAAAGTCCCCATACATACTACTCAACGTACGAAAAGAAAGTACTTTCTGTCAAAAAAAAGGTTGTTAGAAATTCTCTACATTATATTTCCGAGATTAAGGTGAAAAATCAGAAAAAATAGTATTTGAACAGAAGTAAATATTTTGATCTATTTTGCTCCGCCAAACTTCGTCCAGGACTCTTCCAGGGCCGCGATCGCCGGAAGCTTCTTTCCCGTCAAAAATTCGATGCAGGCCCCTCCGCCGGTTGAAAGATGGGAATACTGCGGTTCCAAACCCAGCTGTTCGATGACCGCAGCCGTGTGGCCGCCGCCGCATACGGAAAAGTCGACATTCGCCGCCGCACGCAGGAGTTCAAACGTACCCGAGGCAAACTTTGCCTCTTCGAATACACCGGCCGGGCCGTTGAACACGATCGAGCCCGAGTTCCTCAGTTCTTTCGAGAACTGCACAATAGAATCCGTACCCATATCGAGGATCGGACAGTCCTTTGGAACACGGGTGATCGGATACTCCTTACGCTCATCATGCTCTTTGACCGCCACATACTCCGGCAGAAGGATCTTATCGGAGTAGGCGTCGAGAATGGTTTTTGCCTTGGCCACTTCATCGTCATAGCCGAGCGTATGGATCAGGTTTCTCGAAGGCTCGCCGATATTGATACCTTTTGCCAGATAAAACACGTTCGCAACCACTCCTATAATGGCAACCCGGTCGGCGGTTTTGTTTGCCAGAGCGTTTCCGGCAACCGCGATGGAATCATCGACCTTCGTTCCGCCCAGAACGAAAGTCACGGGTTTGGGTGCCGAGGTGAAAACTTTGGAAAGCATGGAGACTTCCTTTTCCATCAGAAGTCCGGCAACCGTTTTCATGGCATACGACAGACCGGTGATCGTCGGCTGGGACCGGTGGGCCGTTCCAAACGCATCATATACAAAAAGATCGGCCATCGAAGCAAGTTTTTTCACAAGATGGGTCTTTGCTCCGTCCTCCGGCTTCAGAGTCAGATTTTCTTCTGCGGAGAATCTGACATTTTCCAGAAGAACGATATCTCCCGGGTGAGATTCACGAACTGCACGCTTCGCACAGCTGCCGAAGATATCATCCACATAGGTGACCGGCATATTCATGAGCCGCTCCAGTTTGTTGGCATGGGCGGAAAGCGTGGTGAAATCCTTTTTTCCGGGCCTGCTCTGGTGGGCGAGGATCACAACGCGGGCATCTTCCAGTGCCTGCAGGGTGGGGATGTGTTCGCGGAACCGTTTGTCGTCCAAAATAGTATTGGAGGAAGGATCTATAGGGGAGTTGAAATCCACACGGACGAGAACGGTTTTTCCGCGTGTCTCAATATCTGCAAGAGTCCCAAAGTTCATATCAAAAAGATTGGCTTTTTGTACCTATAAATACCAAGTGTCTTCACGGCCCGGGAGACCCGGCGTCGGGGTTTTCACCCTCTGCCTTCTCTGCTTTCTTTGCCATGGCTTCATCCCTCATCCGCATTTTATCCAGCATCTTCTTTTTCGAGCGGTAGTAATTCAGCGGATGGGATACCGACTCGCAGAGCCTATCCTTATTAACGCAGATTCCGTGGGTCAGCATGGTTGCACACGAAGGCGTGGTATACTCGTTCGTTAGGATATGATCGACCTGATAGTTTGTCATATCCGGATTATAATCCGGGCTTCGTGCAAAGATCCCCGCAACCTGCTCGGCGTTCATCCCCACGTTATGCAGGAACGCCGTCATGGAAAAACGGCCCGAGTGCGTGAGATTCACGCCTGCCGCCGCCGCAGCGATCATAGCCTGAATGCAGGGAGGATACGCCGACTCGTCGATCGCCCCGAACTCGACGAGTGTTCTCTCCTGCACGGCAGAAAGGATCTTGTCGCTCCACGGAAGATACTCCTTTGCGATCGACTCGGGGATGTCGAGCGACAGACCGGAGGAGAGGATCGCCCGTATCCTCTCGGCGATCAAAACATCCATCTCGTCGGAAGAGACGGAGACAAAACCGGATTCAACGTCCCGGTTAATCAGCCGCCACTTCGCATCACGCACGCGGGACGCAAGTTCCACATACCGGATCACCGGAAGCGAACCGTCTCCCAGTTCGAGACCCAGTTCCTCGCAGACACGCTTTTTCAAAAGCTCGTTCTCCTCGGCATGGAAATACGCATAAACACGGGCGGCCTCCATCTTACAGAGCCGGTCCATTGTTCGTTTGTCTTTTGCGGCCGAGGCGAGCACCCGTGCAAGAACATATGTTATGATATCGGAAACAACATCGTCTTCCGACTCGGGATAGACGGTTTTTCCGTCGAGTGCCGTAATCACCCGTTCAGCGGCGCAGTCAAGGTATGAACAGCCGATCTTCGAACCGGAAAGACCTGCCACTTTGATTCCGCGGGATGCAAGCAGCCCCTGAGCTTCAGGTAAAAAAGGATAATGTGCCAGATCGCGCTTTTCAACGGATGTGCGCATAAATGTTAATCTGCCTCGATCCTCGGGGCAAGAAGATAGCCCACACTCCCCTTGCCGCCTGCATAGACGAAGGAGAACTGGACCGGATGATCGGTGCCCAGACGGATCTGGACCTTCTCGGCACGGCCGATCGATTTGCCCATATCCTTCAGATAGTCCAGAGAGAACAGGGATCTTGTATCGGCACAGGTAATATAATGCACATCATCACCGGCAAGTTCGCGTTTGATCCGATCGGAATCACCGTCGGCATTCATAGTAAAAACGCAGGTATCGGCGGAAACGGCAAGGGAGATCTTATCGGAAACCATCGCAGATGCCTTGATGGCGTCATTGAACATTACGCCGGGCACTTCAAAGGTTGCCGGCAGATTCAGGTTCGGCGCGTTCGGGTCTTTTCGGATGGTCTTTGTATCAAGCAGGGTTATCGAATATTCATATCCGCCGAAACTGATTTTGAGTTTTTTGCCCGAGTCGTCGAGTTCGAGAGAGACGATGTCCGTCTTTCCGATCATGGACATCATCGATCTGATCTTTTCTATGTCGAGACCTATTTCACAGGGTTCTGCCGCGAATTTGATAAACGCCGATGCAGAGAGTTCCAAAGAAACCATTGCCACGTTGGAGGTGTCCACCGTGATCGTTCTGATTCCCTTCTCGTCAACGTGAAGACGGCATTCGTTTACCAGTGCTGAAACCGCATCGATGGTCTCACGGAAAATATCTGCTTCAATGGTTGCTTTTAACATCAATATAACCCCTTGACACACTCTCTTATATTAGCGTGACAAACTTTAATAGTATAATTATATCCGCGCTCATATAAGATATACGTTAAGTTGGGAGGAAAAACAATGGGATCACAATGGACAAAAGATAATGTATATAGAAAAGCGATGAGGGGCGGGTATAGAGCCCGCTCCGCATACAAACTCATAGATATCAATGAACGATTCAATGTAATCCGGCCAACGGATAATGTGGTGGATCTCGGGGCGGCACCCGGCAGCTGGCTTCAGGTTTTGAAAACGATGACCGAAGGGCAGCTCTGCGGCGTTGACCAGAATCCTATCGTTTCCCTGGAAAACGTCATCACGATCACCGGTGATTTTACCGACCCTGCCGTTCAGGCAAAAGTCAGAGAAGCCATGCCGCTCGTGAATGTAGTTGTCTGCGATGCATCACCTCACCTGTCGGGAGCAAAAGCGTATGATCAGGCCCGGGTCATGGGTCTCAATGAAGAGGCGCTAATCTTTGCGTGCACGCTTCTTAAGCAGGGAGGAAATCTGGTCATGAAATCCTTCCAGGGTTCCGACTTCAACGACCTGCTTGCTCTCGTTAAGGAGAAGTTCTACTCGGTTCGGGTCATCCGTTCCACGGCAACCCGCCGGGGAAGTACCGAATGTTATATCGTTGCAAAGAACTTCATAGGAGAAGGAAATGACGATAGAAAGAGACGCGAGTGATATCCTTACCGACTCATACAATCGAACAATATCGAATGTCAGGATAGCTGTAACCAGTGCATGCGATCTTCGATGTATTTACTGTCATAGAGAGGGAGAAGGGGAGAACGGCTGTACCAGAGATGACCGTCCTTCTCAGATGAGTAAAGAAGAGATATCGGAACTGATTAGTGTTTTTGCCGAACTTGGCATCAAAACAATAAAAATTACCGGAGGAGAACCTCTTCTCAGGCCCGATCTTTTAGACATCATCAGATCCATCCCCCACCACATTGAGTCGTCGCTCACAACAAACGGCACGCATCTGGCAAAGCTTGCCAAAGATCTCAAAGCAGCGGGCCTTTCCCGGGTGAATGTAAGTCTGGATACGATGAACCGTGAAACGTATAAGAAAATCACGGGCAAAGACAGATTAAAAGATGTTCTCGACGGAATCGATGCGGCGCTCGCGGCAGGTCTGACACCGGTCAAACTGAACATGGTCATCCTGAAAGGGATGAATGACCATGAAATTGATGATTTCCTTGCATATGTTCGTGCACGCGGGGAACATCTCATTCTGCAGATCATCGAACTGATGGATCTGAACGGATGGACGGACGACATGGATCCTGCCGTGCATGGAAATCCGGAAATGGTTGCGGGTCTTGAAGAGAAGTTTGCCAAAAACTCCTCTCAGGTAACGACGAGACACATGCACCACCGGAGAAAGTATCTGGTTGACGGCGCTTTAGTCGAGGTCGTCCGGCCGATGCACAACCCGGAATTTTGTGCAAACTGTAACCGGCTTCGCGTGACCTCCGACGGGCTTTTGAAACCCTGTCTCCTTCGAACCGGAAATGAAGTATCGATCCGGGGACTTCACGGGGATGAACTCAAAGCAGCGATCGGAGCTGCAGTGAAGAACCGGAGCCCGTATTTTTTTGCGCAATAACCGGCGATCACAGAGAATTAATTAGAGAATACCTCCAATACATAAGCAGAATTTCGTATGACCGAAGCTACCGGCAACATCGGAGACTACGAGGAGACTTACAAGACCTTCTCCATCGATGTCCCGAAACATTACAATTTTGCGTTCGACGTCATTGACACCTGGGCAAAACGCGACCGCAATCATCTTGCGATGATATGGACGAACCAGGACGGTGAGGAAAAAAAGTTCACCTTCTGGGACATGATGATCCACTCGAACGAGGCGGCAAATATCCTGATGAAGTTCGGCATCCAGAAAGGTGACCGTGTTCTTCTGATGCTCCCGCGGGTTCCCGAGTGGTGGATCCTGGTTCTCGGTATCATGAAGCTCGGTGCTGTCTACAGTCCGTCGCCCCACATGCTTACCGTCAAGGATATCGCCTACCGGATTAAGGTCGGCGGCTTTAAGATGGTCATCACCGACAGCGAGAATATGGCTAAAGTGGATGAGGTTGCAACCCAGTGTCCCCACCTTCAGCTCCGCATGATCGTTGACGACAAGCCGGGAGAAAAGGTCCCGATTCCCTGGATCGGCTACCAGAACGAACTCAAATATCCGGCACCGGTCTCGACGAAACTGGTAAGCTCGACCGGTCGTAAGGTCCTTTCAACCGACCCGATGCTGATCTACTTCACGTCAGGCACCACAAAAGACCCGAAGATGGTTCTGCATGATTATGCCCACCCGCTCGGTCAGACGGTCACGGCGAAGTTCTGGCACGATCTCACGGAACATGATGTCCACTTCACGGTCTCGGACACCGGTTGGGCAAAATGCGGCTGGGGTAAGATCTACGGCCAGTGGATCTGCGGAGCCTGTATTTTCGTGTACGACTACCGCACGAAGTTCCACGCGACCGAGCTTCTCCCGCTCATCGAGCGTTACGGGATCACCTCGTTCTGTGCGCCGCCGACGATCTACCGCATGCTGATCATCGCCGATATGAAGAAGTTCTCCTTCTCCGAACTTCGAACATGCACGAGTGCAGGCGAGCCGCTGAATCCGGAGGTCATCCGTATCTGGCGCGAAGGAACCGGCCTTACCATCCGTGAAGGATACGGACAGACCGAGACCTGCTGCTGTATTGCAACGCTGCCCGGCATGGAAGTCAAGCAGGGTTCGATGGGTAAACCGGTCCCGGGCTGGCATATCCAGCTCCATGACGATGACGGAAACGAAGTCGTGAAGGGAGACATCGGCAAGATCGCGGTATCGCTCAAACCAAGACCCGTTGGATTAGTCAAGGAGTATCTGAATAATCCGGAAGAAAACGCGGCGATGTTTGTGAACGGCTGGTATTACACCGGAGACAAAGCACGTATCGACGACGACGGCTATTACTGGTTCGTCGGCAGAAACGATGATGTGATCAAGAGTTCGGGATACCGTATCTCCCCGTTCGAGGTAGAATCAACGCTCCTTGAGCACCCTGCGGTCAAAGAAAGCGCCGTTGTCGGCTCGCCGGACGAGATCCGCGGCATGGTCATCAAAGCATTCATCGTGCTGCACGACGGCTACCCGCCAACGGAAAAACTCGCAAAAGAGATCCAGGAGTATGTGAAGCGGACGACCGCACCATACAAATATCCACGACTCATCGAGTTCCTGCCGGAGCTGCCGAAGTCGTTCTCCGGAAAGATCAGACGGGGCGAGCTGCGTGAGCGCGAGATGAAACGCTTTGAAAATGAAGGAAACGGCGATCAGTAAGATACAAGATCTGGAATAGGCAATAGCGCGTGAGCCGGCGGATCCACGGATATTTTTCCCCGCGGACGAACCGGTTTTCCGCGAATAAAACCGCATGTATATTTAGCAGAACATCAAATATCTAAAAGCACGTTTGTGCAGTGATCTCTCTGTGAATGCAGAGGAGTCAAATTATCTGCGAAGGTAGCCAAGCCAGGTTAAAGGCGCCAGCTTCAGGGGCTGGTCTCGTAGGAGTTCTGGGGTTCGAATCCCTTCCTTCGCACTTGTTTTTTTTACACGTTTGTATTCTATATTTCTTATTTTGAATCGGGGTGCGGGGATTACTCTGACTTCGTGTAAGGTATTCTTTGGAACTATGGGAAATCCCACCGCGAATAATCGCGAATAAACGCGAATCGCATTTTTCCAGTTCCGCCCTCTTGACCTTCGGTCGCGTCCCTACGCTCCGCCTTATCCAGTAGTTAGCTAATTTTTTACCCGTATTGTTCTTGACATCCGGTACCTTTATATCCAGGTAAAGCGCCAAAATATGGTCTCTTTACCTGTAAAAAAGACGAAAACCAACGCAAAAGTCTTGACAAACACCTATTGTCTCAAACGTATAACGCAAACATGTGCAAACCACCTC
>NIZU01000046.1 GCA_003315675.1 Methanocorpusculum sp. MCE | reverse complement strand
GATATCCAAGCCGCCATCCGGTCATGGCATATGCCTTGGAAAAGCCGTTCAGCGTGATCGTCCGGTCCCAAAGGCCGTCGATCGATGCTGCTGATACATGGGAACCTTCGTAGGTAAGTTCCGAATACACCTCGTCCGAGATCAGCAGAAGATCGTGATCGATGATGATATCGGCGATCGCCTTGAGATCGTCTTTGCCCATTACACCCCCGGTCGGATTGTTCGGGAAGTTGATGATCAGCGTTTTGCTGTTCGGCGTGATCTTTTCCATAAGTGCGTCGGGCGTGACCTTGAACTGATCCTTCGCATCGCAGGGAAGAGCGACAGGTTTTCCGCCTGCCATAAGCACTTCGGATTTGTAGGAGACAAAACAGGGATCGACAACGATCACTTCATCGCCGGGATTCACGACGGTTCGAACGGCAACATCGAAACCTTCCGATACGCCGGTCGTCACAATGATCTCGCTCGGGGAGTACGGAGTATGATACCGCTGCTCCAGATCTTTGGAAAGAGCTGAACAGAGATCGGGCAGACCACGGTTCGAAGTGTACATGGTCATCCCTTTTTCGATAGATGTGATAGCAGCTTTGGAAACGTTCCAGGGGGTATCGAAATCCGGTTCCCCGACGCCCAGACTGATAACCTGATCGTTATCCATCGTGAGGACGAGATCGAAGAACTTTCTGATGCCCGAGGGAGGGATCTCGGCAGCCACTTTTGATACAAAATTACGCATGATAACCCCGTCTTAGAACGTAATCAGCTGTCTGTCGCGGCTTCCCGGACGGGCCATTTCCACACCCTGTTCCTTATACGTCCGCATAACGATCTGGGTCATCGTTTCTCTGATGCCGTCGATCGATGCGATCTGCTCGGCGACGAACCGGGAGATCTCTGCCATGGACTGTCCGGTGATGGTGACCTGGAAATCGTAGCTGCCTGTAAGAAGTCTGATGCTCTCGACCTGCGGGAAGCGGGAAAGTTTCTCGGCAATACCGTCATACCCCAGACCTTTTTCCGGAGTGACCTTAAGCGAGAGAATAACGGAGACCTCATCGACACCCATTGCCGAGTAGTCGATGACTGCCGTACACCGGCGGAGGATACCTGCCTGGTAGAGGCTGGTGATCATTTTAGTCACATCGCTCTCGGTCACTTCCAGCATCACAGCAAGATCGCGTACAGGGATCCTGCTGTTTATCTGGAGTTCCTTTAGGATTATGGTGTCTTTTTGATCCATATTTAATCACCTTTTTCATGCCTTTTCAACAGAGGATGCAGAATACCTCATTCCTGAAACCGTGAATCATTCATGATCACAGTACGTATGTCATTGGTCGGACTCTTAAAATAAATTTCTGTCGTCCGGCCGTGCCTTCCATGGGAAACTACGCGGGTCGTGATGATGCCGAGCATGTTGAGCTCGTTGATGAGATCGGAAACCCGGCGGTGGCTCAGCGCTTCAGTGTCGAGTTCGGCGGCAACTTCGCGGTATACATTGATGACCGAGCCGCTCGTGAACACCTTCTGGCCGGAGGCTGCCATGAGAAGCATGGAGCATAAAACAATCTTACTCTGGGAAGGAAGGGTCTTTACGCATTCGCTCATCGTATCGGTCTCGATATTTTCCTGAGCGCTGTTGACATGCTTTACCATGACATGCTCAGCTCCTTCGCGTTCGGCAAGTTCGCCTGAGACACGTAAGAGATCAAGCGCTCTGCGAGCGTCGCCGTGTTCCTGGGCGGCACGTGCGGCACAAAGACTGATTACTTCATCGGAAACGACGTCCGGGAAGAATGCCATCTCGGCACGCTGATGGAGGATGTCTCGAAGTTGATCTGCGTTGTACGGCGGGAAAACCAGCTCTTCTTCCGAGAGGGAAGAGAGAACACGTGGATCGAGAAAGTCTTTGAACGTGAGATCGTTCGAGATGCCGATGATGCAGACGCGGGAAGAGAAGAGGTCACTGTTGATGCGCGTTAGATTATAGAGCGTGTCGTCTCCGCTTTTTTTGACCAGCTTGTCGATTTCGTCCAGAACGATGATCTGGAGAACTCCCGCCTGCTCGAGAACGTTTTTGAGTTCCGAGTAGACCTGATCGGTGTGCCATCCAGTCGCCGGAATGGTGTTTTTGATCCGGTCGCTTGATTTCAGGTCATGACCGCTGACGTGATTTGCGATCTGGGCAAGGACACGGTACTGGGTATCGATGGTCTCGCAGTTGAGATGGACAAGTCTGCACGGGGAAAACTCCGAGCTTTCGTTTTCGAGTTCGGTACCGACGAGCTTAACCGTCGCAGTTTTACCGGTTCCCGTTTTTCCGTAGATAAGGATGTTCGAAGGTGTAGCGCCCTGGAGCGCCGGAGCAAGGATCTCTGCGATGGAATCGATCTGCTCCATACGGTGCGGGAGTTCTTTCGGGCTGTAGCTATGCCTTAAAACCTCGCGGTTTTGAAAAATTCTATTAGGATTGATGTATTTTTTAAAGAGACCAGTAGATTTGTAGGGTTCGCTGTCCATCGTAATTTTATCCTTACCAATGTATTATGTTTTTTTTTCCTGATAATGTACCACTACTGCGAGTGGAGGTACGATTGGTTTTCAAAGGTGTATTTCCAGTGGAAATAATATGACAATCAATTGTTTGATGATAATTTTATGAGTGAAGTGGGTTTATGAGTGAAATAACGCCCCCGCCCCTTTGTTGCGAGTGGAACTTTGCTGAGGAGGGAGATAGTGAAGGTTTTTCGATTTTGTTTAAATACTTTATATATTGAAGGGCTTTAGAGAGAAAAAATGGTTTAGCTGCTTATAAGGTTTTTGTTTTCTGTTATTCTTTGCTGCTGTACAAAAAAATAGTTTGTTTTGTTTTTAACAAAAGAAAATCTTTATATATCTATAAATGAAAATATCTATGATTGCAAAAATACATAAATGAAAAATGTATTTTTCAGCAATACAAAAATATTATTTCCACTCGCAACAAAGGGGTGGGGGACTTCTTTTGCAAATATTCATCAAACATTAAAAAAACATCTGCAATATCTTAAACATCCATCACAAACATCCAAGGTAAACTACTCCTCCTAAACAGGAGAATAACCTATTATCTTTGAACTCATACACTTCTTTCATGTCAAGAGAACACCGTGAAGATATTTCAGTGAAAACCGCAGTAATCACTGTCTCAACGACCCGGACAGAAAAAACCGATCTCTCCGGAAAAATAATTCAGGAAGCATTTGAAAAAGCCGGTATTCCAGTTCTCCCAGTAAAAATCGTTAAAGATGATATTGGCGAGATCAGATCAGCCGTTATGGAAGCGCTCGACTCTGCAAACTGTATCGTCGTGAACGGAGGCACGGGTCTTACACATGATGACTGCACGATCGAAGCTGTCTCTCCGCTTTTCATAAAAACCATGGACGGATTCGGTGAACTCTTTCGGCAGAAAAGTTATACCCAAGTGGGAAACGCCGTCATTCTTTCCCGTGCTGCAGCCGGTATAAACAAAGGCCGGGCAATCTTCTGCATCCCCGGATCACCCAAAGCAGTCAAACTTGCAGCCGAAGAGATCATCGTTCCCGAGATCACCCACATCTTAACCCATGCAAACCAGTGCCCCTCTCCTCCTGCTTAAGCCCGTTCGAACAGCCGGGTAGATTCAGGAAACTGCAGAGCTTGCAGAAAACATCTGGACCGAACATTATACTTCGCTGATCGGTTCAGGACAGGTTGCCTATATGATAGAAAAGTTCCAATCGGTTCCGGCAATAACCGAACAGATCCGGCAGGGATACAGATATTATCTTATGCAGTACGACGGCAAATTCGTTGGATATACGGCAATCCTATCGGAATCTGCGGAGAGTTCGCTCTTTCTTTCCAAAATATACGTCGAAAAAGCATACCGCGGCAAATATATCACCTCGCAGACGGTTGCAGCTCTGAAAAAAATCTGCCGCGAGGAAGGACTCGGGAAAATATGGCTGACGGTGAACAAAGGAAATCACTCCTCCATTTCCATCTACGAGCATCTGGGATTTGTTAAGGTCCGCGACGTCGTGACGGATATTGGGTAAGGCTACGTCATGGACGATCACATTATGGAAGCGACCATCTGATAGGTCTCTTCTCTGCTGAAGGAACCGGTGTTGATTATCTCCAGTTCATCAATGTAGGCATAGCAGGTTTCCTTATACTCATTATAGCTGGTGAGATTTTTCTCATATTTTTCGTAGACAGCCGGATCATACGCCTGAACGAGCTGAGCCTCCTGTTCCATTATCTCGGTTTTAAGTGTTCTCATCTCCTGACTCAGCGAGTCGATGGTCTCAACAATCCTATCCCTCTGCTCTAAGATCGCGTCGACCTGCCAGGCGACCGTGTAGACACCCGTTCCCCCTCCGACAAGAATGACCGAGTCTTCTCTGACACGAGTTCTGTTTTTGGTTCTGCTTCTGATGACTGCGGCGTTCTCGCCGCTGTATGCGTATCTGGTCGTTTCGATCAGGATGTAGCTGCTGATCACCTGTCCTGTCTCCGTCTCTTTGATCGCGGCCGTCATATGGTTATCTTCGCTGAAGACCGCAACCCCCGCCGCATAACCTGATTTTGCAAGGAGACCTGAGAGAAGAACGCTTTTGTCGTCACAATCCCCTTTGTTCTCGATCATCGTCTCGATCGGGAAGTTCACCTCTGCCCCGACCGTTTTGTAGGGAATATTCTGGACGTAGGTCGTCAGCAGTTCGACGTACTCGTCGCTTGTAAGATTATGATGCTTTGCATACGCGTCAAAAAATCCGAGAAGTTCCGCATACATCTCATCCTGGGCCGGGTCATTCACGATCGCAGCGTAATACTGCTTTGGGGAACACCCGAAAAGAGGGATGGATTTTGCACCTTGCGCTTTTGCACCATTGTAAGGAGATAGATGAAGGGTGACCTCGCCTAAAACGACATCGTTCTTAAAGGGAAACTCGATTTCAACGACTGTGGTCGAGGTGTTGGACGGATCTGCGGCGATTGCCGGAACCGTATTTTGGATAACCGTCATGCCAACGGCCGATGAGGTTATCATACAGAGGATAAGCAGGAAAAAGAGTATTTTATTGAGTATTTCCATTCGATCTATGGAAATGGATTCTGTTTTGCATTAATCGTTTCGTTTGGTCTTTCTGCCGAGCCTTTCCGATCTCGTATACGGGTCCGGGATGCCCCCTATTTCAGAGACTGAATCGTCTGATACACGCTCTCTCTGTTGTAGGGCTCCGTGTTGATCATATGCAGCGTCGCACGGATTTGATTTCCCGCCTCGATCCCCTGGTCGTACTCATCGAGATGGAGATCATATTCATCGCGAAGGGTCGCATTCGATGCATACTCCGGGGTTTCGAACATCGCCTTTTCCGTCGCGATCGTCGCACCTAGACTGTTTAAATGTTGATACAGGACCTCCAAAGCTGCGTATGCCGCATCCCGTACGGTGAGAATTGTGCTGACCTGCCAGGATGTCGTATAGATACCCTTTCCCTCCCCGATCCGGTAGAATCTGTAATCGCTGTGATCGGTGTCCGTGTGCAGAAGTTCGGGGACTTCTCCGACATATGCGTATCTGGTCGTTTCGATGATACTGTATCCGCTGTTTTCATACTCGGTCTGATACCCCACTTTCACTCCTGCAGCCATGTGATGATCTTTTTCGAAGACAAATACACCGGCATCATAATTTTTTTTGGCAAGGAGACCTGAGAGAAGAATACTTTTGTCGTCACAATCACCCCAGTTTTCGATCACCGTCTCGATCGGGAATTTAATCTCCGTCTCGGATGTTTTGTAGGGAATGCTCTGCACGTAGGTGGACAGAAGTTCGACATACTCATCGCTTGTTAGATTATGTTCCTCTGCATAGGCATCGAAGACCCGAAACAGTTCTGCATACATCTGATTTTGGGCCGGATCATAGGCGATCGCGGAGTAATACCGTTCCGGCAGACAGCCGATCAGCGGCGTTACTTTCACGCCTTCCGTTTTTGCTCCGTAGTAGGGAGCGAGATTAAGCGTGATCTCGGCTCGGACCGTATCGTTCATGAAGGGAAATTCTATATGAACGACGGTCGTCGAGGTGTCGGACAGATTCACCGGGATCTCCGGATATCTGTTCTGATCAACGGCCAGACCGATGCCTGCCGCAAGTATCAGAAGAATGACAAGAGAAAAAAGGAGTATACGCGGTATTTTCATCGGTTGTATGAAAATACACCGTATTCTCAATTAATTGTTTCGTTTAAGGTTAGCGCCAGGCATCGAGCATTGCGACCCGTTCTATCACAAGTTCGCCGATCCGGTCCTCGCCGACGACGCCGATCTCCTCTTTTGTGATGCAAAACTCCCGCATGAGGGTCTTTGTGTCGGCGGTGACTTCATCCGACTCTTCGATGAGTTCCCGGATCTTTTCCTCCGCTCTGTCGGCATCGCCGTCGAGAATCAGAGCATACACCTGATTTTGGCCTGCCTGCAGACCAAACCGGGGGGCAAGGGAGCACTGTCTCTGACCGGATGCATACAGCAGGATCTCCATTGCAAGCGTTCGGGCAATATTTTTTCCTTCGGCAAAGGACCTCTCCGCATGCATGACCGCCGATTCTATGTGGGGTTTTCCGGCGATCTTTGCTGCGTCGAAAAGAACGATCGTTGATCCTGTGTCTTTTCCGATGCCGTTAATCGTTTTCAGCGTGCCTGTAACATCCTCAACATCCAGTTTTCCTGAAAAAATCTTCATCGTCATGTTTATCCTCCAAAATCGAAAAGGGTAGCCTGCGGTTTTTTCTCTGTCGGCAGATCCTCTTCCTCACTTTCTTCAAGCTCCTGCTCTCTCTTTTTTGCGGATCTGCGGCCGGCCTGTTCCAGAACGTTTTTCGCGATGGTCGCTCCAAGAATCGAGACGACTTCATGTTCTTCTGCGGCCATGAGCTTTTCCGGGCTGGTGATCCCGCGGTCGAAGAGTCTGCGGGCCCGGACCCGCCCGATGCCTTTGAGGGCGATCAAGGGGAGGAGCTCTTCTTTCACGCCGTGAGTTACCCGGAGTTCGAGATCCCGCATCTCGCTATCACAGTCGGCGGCGAACTCATGACAAATTCTGCCTGCCGCATGCATGAGCCATCTGAGGTTTTCGACTACTGCATGGATATCGCCGGCGCCTACCCCGAACCGCTCGCAGATGGAGTCCTCGCCGATCTCGGAGATCCACTCCTCGGCAACGAGCGCCGTCTTGATCGCCGCAAAAAACTCCTCGGACAGATCGTCGAGCAGGAGTTCATCGCTTCTTTCCTTGAGGATCTTATCCACGAACTTTTCGTCCGAAGCTTTCAGATAGAATCTGAACATGTCCGGCGTCATGCAGAGGAGATGCAGCATCCCAAAAGCCGTGAACTTTTTCCCGGCAAGGCCGTCTTTGATCATCATGGCCGACTCGGGATCGAGATAGAGCCTGGACGTCAGCACTCCAAAGAGGGTTCCGTGGATCTCGTCTCCTTCCCTCTCGATCATCCCGGACTTCTCCAGATAGGCAAGCGTTTTTTCGATGTTTTTGTCGAGACGCCGGTGAACGGACTTCTGGCTTGCGTAGATGGATTTTTCCATGAATCCCCTGACTTCGCCATCTGTCTGAGCAAATCCCGAGGTGATGAGTGCAAGAAGATGGCTTCTGAGTTCGTTTTCTCTCTGGCACTGGGAAGTGATGTCTTCGGCCGGCGCATCGATGAATTCTTCGAAAAGCCGGTCCACGTCACGCTGCTGCTTGGCGATGAGGACCGCCTCTCCATAGGGGTCGAGTCTCGGTCTGCCGGCCCGTCCCGCCATCTGCCGGTACTCGAGGACCGGGATCGGGTTCATACCGGTTCCCCGCTCATACCGCTGATAATCCCGGATGATTACCCGCCGGGCAGGCAGGTTCAGTCCGGCGGCAAGCGTCGGGGTCGATGAGATACAGAGGATGTCTCCGTTTCGAAATCCTTCCTCGACTGCGGCTCTCGCTTCTCTGGGGAGGCCTGCGTGATGGAACGCTGCTCCGGATTTTACCGCGAGGGCGAGGTTTTTCCCGGACGCGGTCGTGTCGGCTTTGGCGATCCGTTTTGCAAGTTCTTCGAGCGCGTCCGAGGATTTTTTCAGCGTTACCGCCGCCCGTTTGGCGTATGCCTCGGCCGAACGCCTTGACGAGACGAAGACCAGACACTGTCCGCCTTCGTTTACCGTATCCAAAAGAAGATTGAGATCGTCGTCCTTTTTCGGAGTCTCGAGCAGACGTTCGGTTCCGTGGAAATGGATCGCTCCGTCGAAGTAGACTCCTTCCCGGAGATCGACGGGCCGCCACTCGCTCGTGATGAGGCCGGCATCCAGCCATTTTGCGAGGCTTTCGGGGTTGCCCATCGTGGCGGACAGGCCGATGATCTGCATGTCCGGGTTCTGGAACCTCAGCTGCGCGATCACCATTTCAAGAGTCCCGCCGCGTGATTCGTCACCGATCAGGTGGATTTCGTCAACGACGAGAAGAGAGATGCTTTTCAGCCACCCGGCTTTGTTTCTGATCAGCGAATCAGTCTTCTCGGACGTCGCGACGATGATGTCGTATCTGCCCAGGTACTCGTCGCGCTGATCCGGGTCGCCGGTCGCGATCCCCACCTTCACGGATTTACCGCTGAAGTCTTCGTATTTTTCCGATGCAAGGGCTTTCAGGGGAACAATGTAGAGACACTTTCCACCCTCGGCAATCTCCTTCTGCATCGCCATTTCTGCGATGAGTGTTTTTCCGGAAGCCGTAGGAATGGCGGCTAAAATGTTTTTCCGGTCGAATAAACCGGCTTCTACACACTCGGCCTGGGGAGGATACAGTTCCTCGATCCCATTTTTCGCGTACGCCTCGCGCAGGTGATTTGGGATCGGCATCTCGTTTATTTTCATGAAACGAGCCCGGATGTATTTAGACCCCTTTGTTTCCAGTGGAACTCTGCAGAATCACTCATGATATTTAACGGTTGCTACTTTGCTGTGCCTTAGTAGTAATAGTTCAGGACATCCAGCTTAGCTTCCTTCTTTTTGCGATCCAGGAAGTTAAACACGGTATTGTGATCCGAACCGTTGATGAGCATAGTTACCGCGGTGTGGGCATCGTTCATCTGGTCGGGCATGCCGATGATGCCGACGGTTTTTCCGTAGACGGAGATGATGGCGCCTGTCATATTTTCGATCTGCTCGCGGGCTTTTCCTTCGCGGCCGATGATCCTTCCTCTGATGCGTGCAAGCTTCTGGGGTGTGTCGGCGATATCCGAGAGGTCGATTAAGGTTAAGATCATGTCGTCGTCTTCGAGGAGTTTTTTCGCCCGGTCTGGCGAGAATCCGCGGCCGATCGCTTTGATGACTTCCATCGAGCGGATCTCTGCAAGCGTATCTTCTTCGTTGATGATCTCGATGAGTCCGGTCTGGCTGTCGATTTCAAGGGTTACATTGAGGGATTTCTCAAGGAATTTTCTGGTTTCGCCGCCTTTTCCAATGATGGCGCCGATTCTGTCGTTGGGGATCTTTACTTCCTGTGTCATGATTTATATCTCGAAAAATTCTTCACCGACGATGTCCCTGAAAAGTTCGTGTTCGTCGGTTGTTTTGCATTTGTTTGCAAAAAATCTGTTGATGTTTTTGATGTCCCTGAAGAGGAAATTGTAGGCTCTGGGGTGTTCGGGAGTTACCGCCTGAGCCATGTCGATTAAGATGAGTCCGTTAGGCCCTGTGAGGATGTTGTACTCGGATAAGTCGCCGTGGACAAGGCGTGCTTTCTGATACAGATCGCGGATGAGTCCGACCGTTTCTTCATAGCCTCCTGCGGGAGTTCCCGGGAGACGCAGGCGCATCTGGGGATAGGGGATGGTTCCCTCCCCGAGGAACTCCATGACGAGGATGTTTCTGTCGAATGCGTACGGGGTCGGGCAGGGGATGCCGGCTTCTTTTGTCCTCGAAAGGTTGCTGTACTCTTTTTTGGTCCAGGCAAAGATGATGTCTTTATGGGTCCGGCGAATGCCGGCGAACCGGGGATCACCGAGGATGTACTCGCTCATGGTGGTGAAGTTCCCGGTTCGCAGACGGTAGATTTTGACGGCGGCAGAAATTTCTTCACCGGCATCGTCGGTTTTTCCCGCAAGGAAGACGTTGGCTTCTTTACCGGTGGAGATGGAGCCGCCCATGGAGGCGATGACGTTTTTCTTGACGAGTTTGTAGAGTGCTAAAAGAGTGACTTCGTCGAAGACTTCACCGGTGACTTTTTGCGTGTCGGCGTCTTTGCGTCTGATGCCGAGTGCGGAGAGTTTCCGGTCGAGGTATTCGATCCTGTCGTCCTGTTCCTGGTGGTGATCGGGTGAGGATGCGGATCGCGGCGGTGAGCAAGTTTTGGGTTTGCGGGGTTTTTCGGGGGACATGATGGGGTTGATTTCTGGTTCAGCTGTGCTGCTCTGGTATATGTTTCTTTTGTCAGGTATTAGTTTTTGGGGAGGGGGACTCTTAAAAAAATCTCTGTTCAATGAATTGCCATAAAAATTGGACACACTATAAATATTATTTCCATTAAATAACGTAGTATGCCCAAGAGAAAAAAAAGTGAGAATTTCTAACAACCTTTTTTTTGACAGAAAGTACTTTCTTTTCGTACGTTGAGTAGTATGTATGGGGACTTTCAGCAGCTTTGGTCTCAACCAGGCATATCACGAACGTTATGAAAAACTTGGCGACCGTCTCTCCGACGTTGGTAAAACACTTGATTGGGATGTGTTTCGCCCTCTTCTTGAATCCATTTTCGCCCTCTTCTTGAATCCATGTATGCAAATAAATCCGGCAAGGGCGGTCATCCCAATGTCGATGTCATACTTATGTTCAAGATTCAGCTTCTGGAAGTCTGGTATAATCTGTCTGATCTCGCCGTTGAACGTGAAATTTATGATCGTCTTTCTTTTTGGCATTTCCTTGGGTGTCCTGACAAAATACCCGACAATTCAACGATCTGGTTATTTCGGGAGCGCATGTCCGAATCAGGCGTTGATACATTGGTCTGGCAGGAGTTTCAGAGACAACTTGACCTGAAAGGTCTGAAAATTGAACAAGGTATGATTCAGGATGCAACGTTTGTGTATGCTGAACCCGGTCATTGTAAGAAAGACACGCCGCGAGGAGATCAGGCAAAAACACGACGGGATAAAGATGGAAAAATCATGTCCAAGAACGGCAAAATGCACTATGGCTATAAACTTCATACCATCATGGATACGACGCACGATCTTATTCGACGCATTGAAACCACCACGGCAAATGTTCATGATAGTCAGGTGGACCTCTCAGAAAAAGGAGAAGTGGTCTATCGGGATCGGGGATATCAGGGAGCAAAATGCAAGGGATATAGTGCCACAATGAAAAGGGGAGCGAGAGGGCATCCCATTGGCATACGAGATAAACTGAGAAATCTGCGAATAAGTAGGAAGAGATCAAAGGGCGAGAGACCCTATGTAGTGATCAAAAATGTTTTTCATGCAGGGTTGGTAAAGGTAACAACGCTGCAAAGAGTACGAGTGAAAAATATGCTGGCTGCATTTTGTTATAATATCTATCAGGTGAAAACGATTCAAAACAGAGTGTAAATTTAAAAAAAAAACGTCAAGGAATAATGGGTATTCTTCTTTTTTTGGGGGGGGTGAGGGGGTATGGATGTAGCCAATCTCCTATACATGACATCCCAGGAAAACATGGAAAAACGCCTCGAAGAACTCGAACGCGACTATGCCGACCTCATGGAACGGGTCCGCGACCTCGAACTCCA
>NIZU01000045.1 GCA_003315675.1 Methanocorpusculum sp. MCE | reverse complement strand
TGCTGATTCAGTCATACAGGTTGTGTTCGGATCAATCTTTAGGAGGTGATCCAGCCGCAGATTCCCCTACGGCTACCTTGTTACGACTTAACCCTCCTCACGGAACCTAGATTCGACCCCGGCAAAGACCAGGGACTCATCAAAACCCCACTAGGATGGTTTGACGGGCGGTGTGTGCAAGGAGCAGGGACGTATTCACCGCGCTATAGTGAAACGCGATTACTACAGATTCCAGATTCATGCGGGTGAGTTGCAACCCGCAATCCTAACTAAGGGCGGGGTTCGGAGATTGACTGCACCTTTCGGTGTTGTTACCCATTGTCCCGTCCATTGTAGCCCGCGTGTAGCCCGGATAATTCGGGGCATGCTGACCTACCGTTGCCCATTCCCTCCTCCCCTTTAGCAGAGGCGGTCCCGACAATGTCCCCAGCCATCCGGAGATGCTGCTGGCAATTGTCGGTGTGGGTCTCGCTCGTTGCCTGACTTAACAGGATGCTTCACAGTACGAACTGACGACGGCCATGCACCTCCTCTCAGCTAGTCATGTAAAACCTTCAGATTGACAATCATTCAGCTGTCTTATCCGGTGAGATGTCCGGCGTTGAATCCAATTAAACCGCAGGCTCCACCTGTTGTGGTGCTCCCCCGCCAATTCCTTTAAGTTTCAGCCTTGCGACCGTACTTCCCAGGTGGTGCGTTTCACGATTTCTCTTCGGCGCATCAGTAACACGTGGTTACCGACACACCTAACGCACATTGTTTACGGCTGGGACTACCGGGGTATCTAATCCCGTTTGCTCCCCCAGCTTTCGTCCCTCACTGTCGAAGCTGTTCTGGTAAACTGCCTTCGCCATAGGTCGTCCCTCGAGGATTACAAGATTTCACTCCTACCCCCGAAGTACGGTTTACCTCTCCCAGTTCCAAGACTGCCGGTATCTCTTAGACGCCTTCACGTTAAGCGCGAAGATTTCCCAAGAGACCTAACAGTCAAGCTACGGACGCTTTAAACCCAGTAATAGTGGCCATCACTCGAGCAGCCGGTATTACCGCGGCGGCTGGCACCGGTCTTGCCCTGCCCTTTCTTCACATATGATTTAGATATATGAACAGCCTGCATCGACAGGCACTCAGGGTTTCCTTATCACGATTGCTCGCATTGTAAAGTTTGCGCGCCTGCTGCGCCCCGTAGGGCCTGGATTCATGTCTCAGAATCCATCTCCGGGATCTTGCTCCCACAACCCGTACCGATCAATGGCTTGGTGGGCCGTTACCCCGCCAACAACCTAATCGGACGCAGTCCCATCCTAAGGCGACGGATCTTTCGAGGATATACCATTCCAGGATACATCCACTATGGAGGATTAGCCCCAGTTTCCCGGGAGTATGCTCCACCTTAGGGCAGGTTAACCACGTGTTACTGAGCAGTATGCCGAGGTCTTACACCTCTCGACTCGCATGGCTTAGTCAAACCCTGATAGCAATGGCCTCTGGCAGGATCAACCAGAATTACTATTTTTTTTCTTTTCTTTCTTATAGGCACACAATTGTTGTTTCTACGAAATAATCACATAAACACAACCGTATGAAAGGAATCAGCGGTCATTTCAATGAATGTCCGCATCGCCACAATACCAACGTCAGGACCAACAATCACTCCGGATTTACCGGATGATTCGCGTTTTGTCCTCCACTTAAACAGCTCTACCATATTCGCATCAGATGCTTATATAGTCTTCGAACCAACATCACGGGAACCAGGCAAAAGGTTTGCCGGAATCCCGAGGCACAGTTCGTGAGCCTTGCGAGGTAACATAGTTACCTCCAATCACTTATAAACAAACCGAAACTGTGAGGCGGTTCTCGGGAAGGTTTCCCGGAATGTGTCGCTCGCAGATCGGTTGACTTGTGAGGTAATAATGTTAGGTAATGAGGCATATAATCCAACCGGAATGA
>NIZU01000044.1 GCA_003315675.1 Methanocorpusculum sp. MCE | reverse complement strand
TGGAGTTCGAGGTCGCGGACCCGTTCCATGAGGTCGGCATAGTCGCGTTCGAGTTCTTCGAGGCGTTTTTCCATGTTTTCCTGGGATGTCATGTATAGGAGATTGGCTACATCCATACCCCCTCACCCCCCCCAAAAAAAGAAGAATACCCATTATTCCTTGACGTTTTTTTTTTAAATTTACACTCTGTTTTGAATCGTTTTCACCTGATAGATATTATAACAAAATGCAGCCAGCATATTTTTCACTCGTACTCTTTGCAGCGTTGTTACCTTTACCAACCCTGCATGAAAAACATTTTTGATCACTACATAGGGTCTCTCGCCCTTTGATCTCTTCCTACTTATTCGCAGATTTCTCAGTTTATCTCGTATGCCAATGGGATGCCCTCTCGCTCCCCTTTTCATTGTGGCACTATATCCCTTGCATTTTGCTCCCTGATATCCCCGATCCCGATAGACCACTTCTCCTTTTTCTGAGAGGTCCACCTGACTATCATGAACATTTGCCGTGGTGGTTTCAATGCGTCGAATAAGATCGTGCGTCGTATCCATGATGGTATGAAGTTTATAGCCATAGTGCATTTTGCCGTTCTTGGACATGATTTTTCCATCTTTATCCCGTCGTGTTTTTGCCTGATCTCCTCGCGGCGTGTCTTTCTTACAATGACCGGGTTCAGCATACACAAACGTTGCATCCTGAATCATACCTTGTTCAATTTTCAGACCTTTCAGGTCAAGTTGTCTCTGAAACTCCTGCCAGACCAATGTATCAACGCCTGATTCGGACATGCGCTCCCGAAATAACCAGATCGTTGAATTGTCGGGTATTTTGTCAGGACACCCAAGAGTTCGCAAGATCGAATCTTGCTCACCGTTTCGGGCTAACGCCCTCACTTACCATGCCAAAAAGAAAGACGATCATAAATTTCACGTTCAACGGCGAGATCAGACAGATTATACCAGACTTCCAGAAGCTGAATCTTGAACATAAGTATGACATCGACATTGGGATGACCGCCCTTGCCGGATTTATTTGCATACATGGATTCAAGAAGAGGGCGAAAATGGATTCAAGAAGAGGACGAAACACATCCAAATCAAGTGTTTTACCAACGTCGGAGAGACGGTCGCCAAGTTTTTCATAACGTTCGTGATATGCCTGGTTGAGACCAAAGCTGCTGAAAGTCCCCATACATACTACTCAACGTACGAAAAGAAAGTACTTTCTGTCGAAAAAAAAAGGTTGTTAGAAATTCTCAAATACTTATATTGAGGTACGTTTGACCAATAAAGCAACATATAAATCATTTAACAAAAAACAAATATGGAGAACTGGAGATTATTTTATAACTAATATATTAATTAATAGTATTTCGTGTTAATTAACTGTATTAGTAAAATAAGTCAGTCCAACCTCCTTGGAACAGATTTTGTCCTATTTAATAAAACTCCGTTCGGTAAAAAGCATGCGATTTGCATGAAGAAAAACAGGTAAACATTATGGCAAAATACAAAGATGTAATCGACCTTTACGACGACAACGGCAAACTCTTAAAGAGCAATGTCGCAATCGAAAAGATCAGCCCGCTTGTAAACCCGGCAGTCAAGAAAATTATTGACGACACGAAACGTTCTGTTGCAGTTAACCTCGGCGGCATGCAGGATGGTCTGAAGTCGGGTAAGATCGGCAAGCACCAGCAGATCCTTGTACGCGAACTTGACCTTGATATCCTTGGAAACATCGACGCAATCGAAGCAAAGATCAAAGAGTACGTCTCTGTAGAATCCGGCGACGACACCGAGATCAAACGCTTCAACGGTGGAAAACTCCTGCTCGTCAAAGTCCCCTCTGCACGTATCGCAGCAGCAGCAACCTACGATGCAGATCTGACCTCTGTCGCAGCAGCAACCACCTATGCAGTTGTCGAGCAGTTCAACGTTGACATGTTCAACGCAAACACTGTCAAGGCAGCAGCATTCGGTACCTACCCTGTCACGATGGATCTTGCAGGCGGAGCATGTTCTATGATCATGTCCATCCCGCAGAACAACGAGTCTCTCGGATACGCACTTCGTAACATTCCGGCAAACCAGACCGTAATGATGACCCACAGAAACGCAATGCAGGGTGCAGCCCTCGCATCCACCTTCGAGCATGCAGGTCAGTTCGAGATGGGTAACGCAATCGGTCCATTCGAGCGTGCCCAGCTCTTACTCTTTGCCTACCAGGGTCTGAACGCAAACAACATCGTCTATGATCTTGTAAAAGAGAACGGTCAGACCGGTACAGTCGGTACTGTTGTCCAGTCCTTAGTCGAGCGTGCAATGGAAGACAAAGTCATCACTCAGGCAGCAGCAGCCCCAGGCGGTTACTTCAAACCCTACGAGACCAAGGACCCGATGCTCTGGAACGCCTATGCATCCGCCGGTACCCTCGCCGCAACCATGGTCAATGCAGGAGCCGGAAGAATGGCACAGGCAGCATCCTCCACCTTACTCTACTTCAACGACCTTCTTGAGCACGAAACCGGACTTCCGGGATCCGACTTTGGAAGAGTTATGGGAGCCGGTGTTGGTTTCTCCTTCTTCAGCCACTCCATCTACGGTGGAGGAGGACCGGGTATCTTCAACGGAAACCACGTCGTTACCCGTCACGCAGCAGGTGTCGCAATGCCCTGTGCAGTTGCAGCATGTGCACTTGATGCAGGTACTCAGATGTTCTCTCCGGAAGGAACCGCAAAGATCTACGGTGAGACCTTCGGTAAGATCGAAGAGTTTGCACGCCCGATCCAGGCAATTGCAAAAGTTGCATAACTTTCATCCGTGAATAACCAAAACAATCACGAAGGAACATAAAAATGGCATATACACCACAATACGGGCCGGGAACTTCCCGCGTCGCGGAAGTACGCCGCAACCAGATGAACCCGAACGTAAAGCTCGAAAAGATTCGCAGCGTCACTGATGAGGACATCGTCCTTAT
>NIZU01000043.1 GCA_003315675.1 Methanocorpusculum sp. MCE | reverse complement strand
ATGAATGTTTGCTATGACGGATTGAAAGGAATCTGTGCGGGTCATGTGCGGAATTCTTGTATCATTTCAGCGGACTTGTTGTGTCACGGTGAGCGGAATGGATGTGTCATATAGAACGCAATATTCAGAAGCGTGCTCGATACGGTTACAAAAATTACCAGAGACGTGCGGACAAGTTTTCCGTCAGCTGCGGATCTGGTCCCAACAAATGCCTATACCAGTCTTCATCCGGCATATATTCACACAGAAAATATTCCGTTCAGCGATGAAGTCCGGGAGAAGGAGAACGTATTTTCTGAAGGTGAACCGTATTACACCCCGGCAGGCATTACCAGAGAGGCTGGAGTGAATGTGTACAACCCGATTCCCGGAAATCATTACGAGATGGTTCTGAGAATGGTTCTGAGAAAAATTTTTGGTGATGATCAAACTCTCAGACGGGAAAACAACAGCAGGATCATCACGACTCTCGAAAGATCATACTTTGCCGTAGGTATTAACCGTCAGACAATAGGGTCACTGATGTTTTCAGATGACCCATTGAATCCCGGGATTACACATATTATATACGATCATGCCGGTGACGGATCTGTTCCGGCGGAATCGGCAGCGATGTACTGGTATCTGGAAAAGCTTGGAAAGGACCCGGAGGGAAATGGACGTCTGCTGAAGATAGATACGGAGCATGGAGGAATTACGAACCATAGCAAAGTGCTGGACTGGATCGTTGCCATTCTTTCAGATGCTTCTACCAAAGATATCCAGTCCGATCTGGTCATCACCGAAAATCTGGTCACGGTAAAGGTCGCAGGTCGTCAGGAGATTTTCTCAAAACTGCAGAAGCTCGTTACTTCAATAAAAAAATCAGAAAAACACGCAATAAAATAAAAAAATTATTTGGCCATGATCTCCATCACGATCTTACCATAGGCAGGACGCGTGAGAAGAACACCGATCAGGATACCAAGGATGCTGATGATGGCAAATCCCTTAAGAGTGGAAAGATCCATGATGATCAGCGGGAACATGGCGATGATAACCGTAGCTGCCGAAGTCATGATAATGACGAGAGCACGCTTCAGCCGTTTAAGATAAAGAGCCTGTGACGGGACGCGGCCTTCATGCATGACCTCGTCGGTGATAATGACCAGCTGATCTATACCCGTTCCAAGAACCGCAATCAACGCCGCGATAGCAGCAATATCAAGCTGCTGGATGAAAACGGCAATACCGAGAAGAATGACGATCTCGGAAACATTCGTCGCGATCATCGGGAGAACGATTTCGGGCGTACGGTATCTGAGGTAGACCATTAAGGCCACGGCCGCAAGGGCGGCGATAGCTGCAATCAGACAGACAACCTTGAAGTAATCACCAAGGACCGCAGAGGTTGATCCGGATCCGGCGATCTGAACCTGAACTGGAATGGCGCCGGCACGAAGATGAATCTCAAGCTCCTGAGCCTGCGCTTTGCCTTCATCGCCGGAACCGGTTCCGGCATACAGCTTGTTCACCGGATTCTTGGCAATTGACGCTGCCAGCTCGGATGAGAGCGGTGCACTGTACACGAGATTTCCGTCAAGATACATAACCAGTTCATGGTCTGCAGGGTTGGTGGTGGCACCATACTTAATACATGCCTGCTGAAGTGCCTCGGCACCGGCATTATCAATATTGAATGCAACACCCCAGTTATCGGAACCGGCCGGATTCTGGGTCGGAGTCTGGACTGACACAACCGAATCACCATATAATACATGAGCAGTTTCATTACCGGTTGTAACGATGCGAAGCTCGAAGAGACCCTGCGTTCCAACAAGTTCCTGAGCGGCATTAATATCAACACCTGCCATCTCTATACGAACATACTGGGCAACACCATCCATATTCGTGAGTGTGTTGACCTTCACATCACTTGTTCCAAGACTGTTGACCTTTGATTCAAGGATCCACTTGATCGTGTCTGCCGTGTCAGCGCCGACACCTGGCTCGGAACCGACATACGTAGCTCCGGCAGCTTCCACTGCGGCACGAAGTTCATCCACCGTTGCCGATTTCTGGACTTCTATCTTTGTCGCACTAATGGGAATTACCGTACAGTCGAGTGTTTTTCCAACACTTTCAGCCACGGCATTCACATCATCGCCCTGACCTATAGTAACAACTTCCGACTGGAACTCAAGCTGGATCCATGAACCACCGTCAAGGTCGAGACCAAACTGCAGGTTCGTAATACCTTCACGGTCGCCAAACGGCACAAAGATCGCCGCAAGTGACAAGGCAACCAGAACAAGAACGAGAATGACCCGGGGATCACGGATCACTGCAGGCCACCCGGAATATTTTTTCTTCGCTTTTTTCGGAGCGGGGGATTTCTTGGAACTCATTGTTTTGCACCTGCATTATCCTTTTTTGATTGTTTCGACATTGCCTGAGGTTTTTCCGACCCGGACAGGTACATGCGCAGAACACCGGCATTGAAACCCCAGGTAAAGATAATATCACTGATAAGACCAATGATCAGAACAGCAGCTATGGAATAAAGCGTTGGAACCTGACCGATAAAGGCAACAATAAACATTGCGACGATTGCAGCAAGAGTCGTGGTCGTCATAATGATACCAGTCCGAAACGCGCCCTCCATTTTTTCTTCAAGTTTCCCCTGACGCTTAAGGACTTTCGTTGTCAGCAGGATATTGCTGTCAACAGAGTAACCGATAAGCATGAGAAGAGCGGCGGTTGTCGCAAGGGAGAGTTCAATACCGAAAAGATTCATTACGGCAGCAGTTATGGTTATATCGGCAATGCCGGCAGAGACGACGGTAACTGCCGGAATAACTTTTCTGAAGGCAAGGAATACGACGACTGCCATTCCGATGAAGGCAAACAAGATCGCCCACAATGCCTGGGACTGGAGAGTTGCCCCAAAGTTTGCACCGATCTGATCAATGCTTGCCTCGGGATACTTCGAGAGAGTGTAGTCGTTAAACTTCATCATGTCTTCGTTAGACATCGGACCAAACTTTAGATAATACCCACCCGACCCAATGCCTTCGTCAATGGATTTCAAATCATAGCCTGCATAAAAGGCAACAATTTCGTCTTTGGTATCATCCGTATGGATGGTGACGGCCGTTCCTCCGGCAAAATCAATACCGGGGGTGACAGGCATTCCTGTCAATGCAAAAGTTATACCGACAATCACCAACGCGATGCCAAAAAGGACGGCGGGTATTGCCATCATACGTTTTGGATCGTATTTGTAGATGTCGTATTTGGGAAGTTTCATACTGAACTAATATTTATGTTCAATGAATATATACGCCTTCAGATACATTGAATAAAAGTGAGATTAATTTGTTTCGGTGCTACCTTTCTGCTCAAGCATATCCTCAACGGTTGCATTTGCGTGATGATACCGCGGACGATTGGCAGTTTTACCGCCGCAGGATAATGCTTCTACAGGACAGAACTGCAGGCATGCAAGGCAGCCCTCACATTTGTGAAGCCACTCCTTTTTTCCATGGGGGAGAACACGGATGTTGTTTACCGGACATATTCTGACGCAAATTTCACAGCCGTTACATGAAGGACTGACAACAAATTTTTTGTCGAAGTTGTGTACGTTTCTGATGAATGGACCATACATCAGTTTTAGCACGTTGCCAAGTACATTGAATCCTGTAATGGAATTTTGGCGGTTTTTGATGTCCTCCACGATTACTGCAACCTTGCGAAGCGCATTTTCCCGAATAGTCTTCTCAACGGACTTCTCCGGCGGAGCGCTTAAAGGGATATAGTTGTCAGGCATCTGAATCCACCAGGCGGCATTAAGGATATGACCGCTTTTCTCACACAGGGTGGAGATCTGTTTTGTCGGAGACCCACATTTTCCTCCTTCAGTAACAACGGAGAAAACATAGCCCGCATGGGATAGATCCAGAAGCGCGAAGAAATTTGCAACGATCTTTGGAAGACCCATAGCGTAAATGGGATACACTATCCCAACATTTGCGTCATCAGGAACAGTGACCTTCTCGCCAGCTAACATGAGTTTGGGGATAGGGGCGAGTTCGGTTTCTGGGAGCCGTGTAGATATTGCTTTAGCAACAGCGAGTGAATTACCCGTGCCGGTAAAGTAGTACAGTATTGTTTTCATGGTGAAAGGCACCTCCTTTTGATAAGTATGGGAAGTCTGAATGATTAATCCTTGTGGCCGTTTAAACGATTTTCATCGAAAATTCCATATCCCAGAAAATATTCTCAGATTTTTTTTCGGGTTCCGCTATACATGCATTCCTTATATCATGAATGCGGATATAATTATGGGGTGCTGATGCAGACGGAAATCCGCCTGCAGCGGCTGAGATTATACCCATATAACCTGATCCGGGTAATGCCGGCGGAGGGAGTCGCTTTTCCTATACGTGACCGTGCATTATCCGCCTGGATTCAGGGAGGATACCACGATGGATTTAGAAGTAACCAAAGCAATCACAGAGTCCTGGTTTTTAAGACTTCAGGAAAATCTGTGTTTCGATGTAGCAATCGCAGGGACAGGACCGTCAGGACTTATCGCCGCAGTAAAAATTGCAGATGCAGGATATAAAGTCTCCATGTTTGAGAGTAAACTTGCACCGGGAGGCGGGATGTGGGGAGGCGCCATGCTGTTTTCATATATCGCGGTTCAGAATGAAGCTGTATATCTTTTGGCTGAACAGGAGATTCCCTACGAACGATACAATGTAAATCTCGTTGTCTGCGACAGTGTTCTCGCAACATCAGCACTGATATATCAGGCATCAAGGAGAGGTGTTGTGATTCACAACGGTATGAGCGTTGAAGATGTGGTGTTTAAGGAAAACAGAGTCTCAGGTGTTGTTGTAAACTGGGGTCCTGTGGTGAGGGAGGGGGCTCCATGTAGATCCGCTTTCCTTCAGAGCAAAAATCGTGGTGGATGCAACCGGCCATCCCTGTATGATTTCGGAAACAGCTGCACGAAAAAACAACATCACCCTTAACACGCCGACCGGAAAAGTCTGCGGCGAGTGTTCTTTGAATGCGGTCGAAGGTGAGACGATGACCGTCGAAAATACCAAAGAAATTTATCCGGGACTGTACGTCTGCGGCATGGCGGCAAAAGGAGTGTTCGGATCGCCACGTATGGGGCCAATATTCGGCGGAATGCTTCTTTCAGGGGAGAAAGTGGCAAAACAGATTATCGAGGAGCTGAAGTGACGACAAATGACTTCAGGTTATACCTGATCATCACCAAACCCTCTTTTTCCTACAGAAAAATCGCCGAAACTGCGGTTAAGTATAATGTCAGGTATCTTCAACTGCGGGAGAAATCATTGTCCGACCGGGAAATCCTGAAAGCCGCGTGCGAGATTATGCAGATGACAAAAGGAACTGAAACACGATTCGTGCTTAACGACCGGGCGGATCTGGCATTCATCTGCGGGGCAGACGGCCTGCATATTGGCCAGGATGACATTCGTCTCGCAGATGCAAAAAAGATATGCGGCGAAAAAGTATCCAGGTTCGGGCTCTCAACCCACAATCTAGAACAAGTAAAAGAAGCGGTACAACAAAAACCGGATTACATTGGATTTGGACCGATATTTCAGACGCCGACAAAAGCAAAGCCGGATCCTGTTATAGGAACTGAACAGATCACAGAAGCAGTTAAACTTGCCGGAGATATACCGGTTGTTGCGATCGGCGGAATCGATGGAGGAAATCTCAGCAGTGTTCTGGATGCCGGCGCAAGAAATGTGTGCATGGTTCGGTATTTTATGGACAGTCTGGATTTTGAATTAAGAATTAAGGAGACTCTTAAGATACTGAAAGATTACGGTATATGAGAACCAAGAAAAAAAACAAGCCTGAATGTTAATATCCAGGCAGTTACTGCGAATGTTTCCAACACATATCAATCAAATGAATTAAAAAACCAAAAAATGTCCCAGGGATTTACCCCTGGAAAGAGACTCAGGTTAGATTCCACCGACACTGGTCTTTTTGGTAAGGAATAACCGGTACTTTGACGAACCTGAGAGAGGTTCAATGTTGAAGTCATAGATATCACCTGCAAGTTCACCTTCCAGCCACGGGGGAATATGGCAGCAGTCAATCTGCAGTTCATAGAACGTTCCGGCAGATAGAATCGGCATTAGGATCTGTTTGGAGGTGATGGTACCATTCTGTCTCTGAATGTCGGTTAGGGAGATCTGGTAGATACCGTTCCCGAGGTTTGTGACGAAATTCAGTTTCGTCTCGGCTGTTTCACAAACATCCTGATCTGCTTCATCTTTGGAAAGGATGTCATCGAGACTGAACAGAGCAGCATCTAAAGATTCCCACAGATGAATGCTTTCCCTCTCCAGATGATATGCGGCCGCCCCGATAAAGGATGAAGCAACCAGAATCTTGCAGCCGTCCAGTAGTTCAAGAATTGATGCAACTGCCTCCCTGAGTTCGGCAATGCCGCTGATATCTCCGAGCACGATCGGCAGAATGCCGACAACTTCCCATACACCTTGTTCACGCCGGAACTTTTTGATCTGTGTTGTCGTGGATAACGTTGCGATCTCTTCTGTATCCTTGTAGCATACTGCGATCTCTTTTGCCATTGAATCCTCCACAACTACGTGATCACGAGACGTTCCACGACGGTGCCGCCAAGAACAGCTGAAACGATGTCCTCAGCATCTTCAGACGTGACCCCGCCATACCAGACATTCTCAGGATACACAATGACTATTGGTCCCTGATCACACAGGTTCAGACAGCCAGTAGTAGAAACCATGATCTCGTCAGAGACTCCCTGATTGTCAATCTCCTCTGCAATCATCTGCACAATCTCTGCGGCATCTTTACCCTGGCAGAAACCTTTCTGCTTGCCGGTCAGCCGGAAACTCGCACTGACGAATATGTGGTGTTTGGGTTTTTCCATTTTTACCTCTGGATTTGTGGGAAATACTGATCATACATTCTTTTCCGGTACGTACTGTACTTTCGTTCAAGGAGGGTGTTCACACAGGTATCTAGAAGCCGGTTTGTTCCCGCATACAGCGTGGAACAGATACGTTGACCACCGATACGGTCATGTATCGGAAAACCCAGACGGACGAGGGGAATGCCCGAATGCTCTTCCAGATACTTTCCGTCAGAGTGACCAATGGCGACATTCGACCCAGCAGTCTCGCTTTCGCGGCGGACTGTGCCGAAATCGGTATCACTGAAGATGGCCACCGGCTCACCAATGTCTGTGGTAATCGCAGAAACTGCTTCTTTCCAACGTTTGTTCCGACTGTCGGACGCAATAACTTTTGGATACATACCAATTTCAGTGGTAAATCCTGCAAGTGCATACGTTAAGTCAGCATCGCCGAACTGCGTGCATCGACCGGCAAAGGCATGTTTGTAACCGTCGATCATGGCATCCATCAGCCTTCCGCGTTCGGCGGACGTCTCGGCGGCCATTGATTTGCCGGCGATACTTTTCAGCAGGGCAAAAAACTCATCCGTTTGTTTAAGCCCGATGGGTGACGCTATGCGGTAGTAGGGAACTCAGAATTTTTCCTCCAGAAACTTTCCCGGAAACTTTCGTTCGTCTCCTGGAGACCCAAACTCAATTGTGGCCTTTGCTCCTCCCATATTATGGATCGCCGCCATAGATGTGCCCCCTGACGGCATTTTTGTGTAGGCATTTTCATAGGGACGATCCATCGTCTCACTGATATCTGGTAAGATTGTGTACGAGATACCCATTGAATTGAGGGTCCTTTTCATTTCCCGGACGTCAGCAGGGGAAAACGTGATCGGGACGATAATGTTCACTTCATCAGGGCGATTCGTCGAGTCAGGCGGGAGCGAAAGCTGCTCAACAACGCAGCGGAGAGTGTACCAGTACCCGTCTCCGTGACTCCCGCCGTATCCGGGAGTTGGTGCCGTGATGAACATTGACCGCGGAACCCCGCGTTCACGGCAGTACTCTTCCACAATCCGGTGAACGTCCTAGCCGGTTGTTTCGGCAAGAGAGGTTGTCAGAACACCGATGACTGCGGGGTCGTAGGCTTTGCGGATATTGTCGATTGCGGTTTTCAACTGAGCCGATCCTCCGTAGATGGTGCCTTTCTCATTTAGGGAGGATGAACCGACATCCACAGGTTCGTCAAAGTGTTCGGCAATGTGACGGCGCATATATGTAATGCAGCCCTGTGACCCATGCAGGATAACCATAGCTCCTTCGATACCTTTCAGAGCAATAATTCCCCCCATCGGCATGCACATATTACAGGGGTTTTCCGCGATCGAACGGGACTGAGTTCCATGCTGCACGGAAACGTCAGAGATCTCCACGGACTACACCCCCTTTGACTGCATTCCAGACCGGCGAACATATCGTCGTGTACACTTCACGGGCGAAATTTACCGCACCGTCGAAGCCTGCGAGCGGATGTTTCCGGTCATGATTGTGATCCACAAATGCAATTCCAAGTTTGTAGGCGAGCGGCCGCTCTTTTACACCGCCAACCAGCAGATCCGCACCCTGTGTCAGCATGAATCTTTCAAGCTCCGCAGGGTTTGCATCATCGAGAATGATCGTGCCGTTATTGGCGATTTCGCCAATGATCTCATAGTCCTCGCGGCGTCCGGTCTGCGTTCCGACCATCACGACTTCCATCCCGATCTCCCTAAACTGGCGTATCAGCGAGATCGCCTTAAATCCGCCTCCCACATACACTGCAGCCTTCTTTCCGGAAAGTGCGGCGCGATACCCGGAGATCTCCGGCATTACACGGCGCAGCTCTGCCGCAATCACTTCTTCCGTTCTCCGGATAATTCCCGGATCGTGAGTGAACCAGGCAATCTTTCTAAGCGAGTCTGCAGTATCTTCCACTCCAAGGAAGGAGACCTGCATGAAGGGAATATGATAGGCTTCTTCCAGTTTTTGGGCAAGGTAGAACATAGATCCTGCACACTGGATGATATTCAACTCAGCATTTGCGGCGCGGCGGATCTCTTCATATCGGGAATCTCCAGTGAAGACCACGTTCACGTCAATTCCAATCTTTTTAAGATAGTTGCGGACAATCCAGGCTTCTCCGGCGAGGTTGAAGTCGCCGAGATAGTTTATCATCGGGCGTCTGTGAAGCATCAGCTTCGTTGTCGGTGGTTCGATCAGTTTGAACAGTACATCGCATGCCGTCTGATAGCCGATCTATTTGGTTCCCACAAACCCGCTGGACTGCACAGGCAGCACGGGCGATGTACTTGCCGTAGGTGTTGCCGATTAAGAGATCAACCGGCTCATTCTTAATCCACTGGTGGAGAGTGAACAAATCACCTGCTGCCTTCACGTTTCCGCAAACTCCTGCCTCATCAAGCATCGCCATAACTTCCTGTTCAAAACCGCCGAGACCGCTGCCGAGGGCACCGCCCGGTGTTCCAGTCAGTACATGGACCGGCAGCATGCCAAGACTCAGGCAGAACTCAGTCATCGCTGTCACAACGTCCGGATCGCCAAAGATTGCCACCTTTTTTCCATGGAAATGGAAGTGGGTGTCAGTCATCACATCAACCAGCTGGCCGCGTTCGCACTCAAGACTTTTAGGGATCTCGGTTGCGAATGCTCCAAGAAGGGCCATCAGGAACTCATCTGTTGCCTTGATGCCGATCGGCTCCTTGAGACTCACAAACGGAATCTTGCCCTTCTTCTCAAGACTTTCTGCAGCCATCTGTGAAGCGAACCTTCCGAGTGAGATCGTAAGTTTTGCATCACCGGTCTTCTTCAGTTCAGGAATAGTCGTTCCGCCGGAAGGATACATCTCGAACTTACCGGTCATCGGTGAGTCGACAACACCTGAGGTGTCCGGGAACATGATGTATTTGATACCCATTTCTTCGGTTAGACGTTTGATTTCCCGTATGTCCGCCGGGTTGACAAAACCCGGGATGATATTTGCATAGTTCTCTTTCTTTCCATCGGCAAGCTTCGTCTCTGAGAAGTAGGTCACCATCGCATTGGTCCTGTTGGAAAATCCCGTAATATGGGATCCCTGATAACTCGGCGTGTTTGCATGGAACACCACTTTTCCCTCGGGAATCTCCGACTGGCGGATGGCTGTCGGAATGTCGTCGCCGATCGTTTCCGAAAGACACGTGGTGTGAATGGCAATCACATCCGGGTTGTAGATTGCAAACACATTCTTGATCGATGTCTTGAGGTTTGCGCCGCCGGCGAAGACCGAAGCTCCTTCCGTAAAGGAGCTGGTCGAGGCCATGATCGGGTCCCGGAAATGCCGCGTTAAGTGCATCCGGTGAAACGAACAACAGCCCTGTGACCCATGACTTTGCGGCAGACAACTGTGAATGCCGAGAGCCGCATACATTGCGCTGATCGGCTGACAGGTCTTTGCCGGATTGATCATACCGCCGCTGTCGCGTTTGATCATCTCTTTGGGTGTGTATTCAAGCATTACTGGTCTCCTCCGTTTATCGTGGCGCTTAAGAGCGGCTGATCCTTCCATGGCGGAACAATATAGTTCCAGGTTGGTGATGCAAAGGACATGCTGATGTCGCGTGCGAAGATCACCGCCCCGTTGAACCCGGCGTATGGGCCGCTGTAATCGTAGGAGTGCAGCTGTTTGGATGGGATGCCCATCTTCTGAATGACATACTTGTCATTGATACCCGAGGACACGATGTCGGGATGCAGGATTTTGATGAACTCCTCGGTCTCGAAGTGGTTGAGATCATCCACAACGATGGTTCCTTTCTTCATGTCGACGATCAGTCCCTTGTACTCGTTAAACGCGAACTTTTCCTTGAGTTTGGCGAGACGCTCGGGGGAAATCTTGATTCTGAAACGTTTGGGGTCAGCCTCAACGTGCAGATCCGGAATATTCTTGGAATCAGCATCCTTTTTGATCGTGGGGATTACCAGTCTTCCCTCGTAGTCATCACGATGGGCGAACTCGTATCCGGCAAGAACCGTCTCGATACCGATCTCGGCGAACAGACCCTGATAGTGGTGACCTCGCGAGCCTCCGACGAAACAGAATGCGGTCTTGCCTTCGCAGACTTTTCTGTATTGATCGATAACCGGCTGAATTCTTGCCAGTTCACGGGCGATGATCTCTTCGGTCTTCTGCATGAGATCCTTGTTACCGAAGTAGGCGGCCATCGCACGCAGTGAGTCGCAGGTGGACGTGATGCCAATGAAGTTGACCTTCAGCCATGGCGTGCCGTATTTGATCTCCAGCATTTCTGCGATGTAGTTGATCGAACGGTGACACTGCACGAGGTTGAGGTCAGCGGTGTGGGCGAGCCTCATATCTTCGTAAGATCCGTCGCCGGTCATAACACATACCACATGGTATCCGATGTCTTTGAGAATACGACCAATTTCCCAGCCGTCGCCGCCGATGTTGTACTCGCCGAGCAGATTGATGGCATATGGTTCATCGCATTTCTCCACATCGCTGTTACCGATGACTTTGTCCATCAGAAGATTGTTGGCAATATGGTGATCTGCAGACTGGCTGACACCCTTATATCCTTCGCACTGAAAGGCAAGTACCTGAATACCGTGACGTTCTTCCGCAACACCAGCGACCGCTCCGATATCATCACCGATCAAACCAACCGGACAGGTTGCCGCAATGGAGATTGCGTTCGGATGAAAAATCGCAACCGCCTCATCAATGAGTTTGGCAAGCTTTTTTCTCCGCCAAAGACGACATCGGACTCCTGCATGTCGGTGGTGAGACAGTAGTTGACGTAGTTTTTGCCGTCATCTCCTGCCTTTGCCTTGTTTCTGCGTGTACCCCAGGTGTAGAAGGCGCAGCATACCGGCCCGTGAAAAATGTGAACCATGTCTTTGATAGGGCCGACCACCACGCCTTTGCATCCTGCAAAAGCACAACCGCGGTTTGTTATGATGCCCGGCAGTGTCCGGGTGTTTGCTTCTATCTGCTGTGCAGTCTCGGTATCCGGTTCCTTCAGCACAATATGGCGTCTGCGGTTGACCAGTACTTTCTCGGGGTATATGCCGAGTACCTCTCCTAACTTTTCTTCCGTTATCGCCATTTTCTCCCTTCCCAATATCAGAGTGCTGCAGATCCGGTTTCTCCTGTCCGCACCCGGACAGCGTCTTCGAGCGGCAGGACGAATATCTTTCCGTCACCCATTTTGTAGCTGGTTTTGTTCACGTCGATGATTGCTTTGACGAGTTTGTCAACTTCGTCGTCTTCGCAGACGATCAGGAACATTCTGCGGGCAAACATGCGGGAGTCATCAAGGAATCCCTCGACCAGGGTCTCGCCCTCCTGCATGTCGTCGATGTCGTCGAACTGTCCTTTTGCCATGAGATCGTTTTTCAGGCCTGTAAGACTTTCACGATCAGTGACCTGTTTGCCGCGGCCTTCCACCTTCATAGCAATGAAACCTGCTGCTTTTGCACTGAGGAGAGCGCGTTTTGTTGCATTGGTTTTGTTCATCCGGACAAAGGCTAAGATCTCTTTCATCTGATTCACCCCGTTCAGAGCCCCGGTTTGCCCGAGGACACGGTGTAGATTTCGTCGATTGCACTGATGAAAATTTTTCCATCACCATATGCTCCCTTCTCACCGGTCTTTGCGTGACGGAGAATGACATCAATTACATCGCGTTTGTCATCATCACGGATTGCAACAAGAATCATAACCTTTGGAATTTCGTCATAGACTATTCCTCCGAGATTGATTCCTTTCTGTTTTCCGCGGCCGACGACTTCAACAACGGTTTCCGCGTGAAATCCTGCCCCTGCAAGTTCATACAGAATTTCATCCTTCTTATCCGGACGAACAACTGCTTTTACGAGATACATGATTTTGTTCCTCCGTTTATCCGAGAATACCGAATTCCATCATGAGTTCCTCGAGTATGTCCTGACACATCGGTTTGGGGACGACGAATATTTCATTCTAATTAATCTCCATGGAAAGCTGACGGTAGTGGTCGGCCTGATCACAGGTGGGATCGTAGTCGATGACGGTCTTTTTGTTGATCTCGGCACGCTGGACGATATTGTCTCTTGGAACAAAGTGAATCAAGTGTGATCCGAGTTCTTTCGCAAACGCAGTCATGAGATCGAGTTCGTAATCAACCATGCGGCTGTTACAGATGATGCCGCCGAGACGGACGTCGCCGGTGTTGGCGTACTTCTGAATTCCTTTGGAGATGTTGTTAGCTGCATACAGTGCCATGAGCTCGCCGGACGCGACGATGTAGATCTCCTTTGCTTTTCCTTCACGGATCGGCATAGCAAATCCTCCGCAAACCACATCACCAAGTACATCGTAGAATACATAGTCGAGTTCAGCAGTGTATGCTCCAAGTGATTCGAGCTGATTGATTGAGGTAATGATTCCCCTGCCGGCACATCCTACGCCCGGTTCGGGTCCTCCTGACTCGACACACAGTGTTCCTTTGAATCCTGGTTTGAGGATGTCTTCTAAAACGATGTCGTCTCCCTCGTCACGCAGTGTGTCGAGGACGGTCTTCTGACAAAGACCATTCAGAAGCAGCCGTGTTGAGTCTGCTTTCGGATCGCATCCGACAACCATGACTTTTCTTCCCGCCTCAGCGAGTGCCGCTACTGTGTTTTGTGTGGTTGTGGATTTCCCGATACCGCCTTTTCCATAAATTGCTACCTGACGCATTGATTTCACGTTCCTGTGGATTTTTTTCTAAAGCTATCGCTCTTCAAATCTATTTTTCCCTGTCAGGCGGCATAGAGTACTCTCGCCGCTTTATGACAACCATACAATTACCAGGATGCCGAAAGTATCCAAACGGTGCATCCAACCAATTCAGGGATGCACAGTTCGACGTTTCGGCCCGGCAGCCGGCAGAGTGCCGGCTTTGGAATTCGTCATTTGTGTAATCACCTAAAGCACAAAACCCTGAAAAACCACGCCCCGAGTTGAAAAAAGATGTCCCCTGAATCCTATGATCCAGTAGAGATACCCCTCAGGTTACTGGATTCACAGCGATTTTATGTAAAATAAACTATGAGAGAATTTCTAACAACCTTTTTTTGACAGAAAGTACGAGAATATCTATCAACCCATTTTTTAACGCGAATCATGATTTAAGGAAGATTGGCTACATCCATACCCCCTCACCCCCCCCAAAAAAAGAAGAATACCCATTATTCCTTGACGTTTTTTTTTTAATTTACACTCTGTTTTGAATCGTTTTCACCTGATAGATATTATAACAAAATGCAGCCAGCATATTTTTCACTCGTACTCTTTGCAGCGTTGTTACCTTCAC
>NIZU01000042.1 GCA_003315675.1 Methanocorpusculum sp. MCE | reverse complement strand
TGGAGTTCGAGGTCGCGGACCCGTTCCATGAGGTCGGCATAGTCGCGTTCGAGTTCTTCGAGGCGTTTTTCCATGTTTTCCTGGGATGTCATGTATAGGAGATTGGCTACATCCATACCCCCTCACCCCCCCCAAAAAAAGAAGAATACCCATTATTCCTTGACGTTTTTTTTTTAAAATTACACTCTGGTTTGAATCGTTTTCACCTTATAGATATTATAACAAAATGCAGCCAGCATAGTTTTCACTCGTACTCTTTGCAGCGTTGTTACCTTTACCAACCCTGCATGAAAAACATTTTTGATCACTACATAGGGTCTCTCGCCCTTTGATCTCTTCCTACTTATTCGCAGATTTCTCAGTTTATCTCGTATGCCAATGGGATGCCCTCTCGCTCCCCTTTTCATTGTGGCACTATATCCCTTGCATTTTGCTCCCTGATATCCCCGATCCCGATAGACCACTTCTCCTTTTTCTGAGAGGTCCACCTGACTATCATGAACATTTGCCGTGGTGGTTTCAATGCGTCGAATAAGATCGTGCGTCGTATCCATGATGGTATGAAGTTTATAGCCATAGTGCATTTTGCCGTTCTTGGACATGATTTTTCCATCTTTATCCCGTCGTGTTTTTGCCTGATCTCCTCGCGGCGTGTCTTTCTTACAATGACCGGGTTCAGCATACACAAACGTTGCATCCTGAATCATACCTTGTTCAATTTTCAGACCTTTCAGGTCAAGTTGTCTCTGAAACTCCTGCCAGACCACTGTATCAACGCCTGATTCGGACATGCGCTCCCGAAATAACCAGATCGTTGAATTGTCGGGTATTTTGTCAGGACACCCAAGAGTTCGCAAGATCGAATCTTGCTCACCGTTTCGGGCTAACGCCCTCACTTACCATGCCAAAAAGAAAGACGATCATAAATTTCACGTTCAACGGCGAGATCAGACAGATTATACCAGACTTCCAGAAGCTGAATCTTGAACATAAGTATGACATCGACATTGGGATGACCGCCCTTGCCGGATTTATTTGCATACATGGATTCAAGAAGAGGGCGAAACACATCCCAATCAAGTGTTTTACCAACGTCGGAGAGACGGTCGCCAAGTTTTTCATAACGTTCGTGATATGCCTGGTTGAGACCAAAGCTGCTGAAAGTCCCCATACATACTACTCAACGTACGAAAAGAAAGTACTTTCTGTCAAAAAAAAGGTTGTTAGAAATTCTCTCTGTATTATTGTCTATGTGTCCGAATGGATGTGTTACTGGTATAGATTATTCACCGGTGAGTGTTGCCGCCTCCAAAAAACGTAATAGAAACGAGGTTGATTCGGGACGGTGTACTGTTGTTCTCGGGAGTGTTGTCGATCTTCCATTCGAGGAACAGTCATTTGATCTTGTAACTGCTTTCGAGACGATCTATTTCTGGCCGGAGATCGGATCCTCTTTTCATCAGGTTTTCAATGTTTTGAAACCGGGTGGGACTTTTATGATTTGTAATGAGCTCAGCGATGCAGCTGATGAGAGATGGACGAAAATTATTCCGGGGATGAGCGTGTACGGGAAGCATGAGCTTGTTGCTTTACTGAGGGAACAGGGTTTTACCAATATCAAAACCGATACTGTTGATAAAAAAAAGCTGGCTCTGTATTACTGCGCAGAAACCCGGGTCTGATCGGTCCTGAAAAGGGTTTGGGGTTTTGATCGCCGAATATCCCGACGTGTCTGTGCGTCATGCAAAGAGGTATGTACCGGAGCAGCAGTAATACCTGTCACGGTACCTCTGCTAAAAGAGAGAGCTGATGGTACAATTTCAATACCGATACGGGGTCTATAGTGGTGAACGGGTATTTTGGATACCTGATGCCTGCCGGCAGAGGTGAAATCACCTCTGCGGTGTGAGAAAACTCGCAAATCAAAGATCTGATCACAAGTCTGGCGACTTGATCGGCTGAGGGACCTAAAGGTCCCCGCCTCTTACTTTCCGGATTCAAGGAAACCCTCTACGAGTTTCCCAAAAAGCATAATGAGAAACCCGAGGAACACAAGGATCAGCTTCCGGAGGCGGCTGGAGATCTGCATCTCCGCCTCCCGTTAGTTCAGGGCCGGCTTCGTGTCTGCCCAGGCGTCGACTGCTGCAAGGGTGGCGTCGTCTGCGTAGCCGGAGACGATCATCGACTCCCGGTTGAGACTGATCTGGAAGGTGTCGGTCCCGAGCTTTGCGGAAATGCGGACGTTCCATGTTGCTTCGGTACCGATCTCGGAGTTCTCTGCCGTGCCGCCGTTCCCGAATGCGGTCTTGAGATCCGCACTGCCGGTAAGGGCGGTGATCGCTGCCGAATACTCGGCTCTGCTGTAGGCCGTGACCTGAACCTTACCGTTCATTTCGCTGGTGTTCGGATCGAAGTAGCCGACATAGGTCTTGTAGGTCTGCTTCCCGAGCTCGACTTCGGCGAGGCCGAGGGGATTGTCCACGCCCGTAATTTCTGCGACGATCGCATCATACGCGGCGGTGTTCGTAAACTCTGCAGTGAAAGTCCGCTTTGCGGACTTCGAGATTGCTGTCTGAATGAAATCTGCTGTCATGTTTTTTCTTTCCCGAGATCAGTTGGGGCCCCGTCCAACCTCTGATTATATTCTTGGAGGGGTGGGGGATAGCGGTAAAATTTTTGCGGATTTTTCACAAAAAAGGCGGGTTTATATGGGAGTATGTGGAGGGGGTGTCATCTCTATTTTTTGGGGAACAGGGGGGCGGGGCCAATTACTAATTTGACAGATATTAGTAATAGATTAGTAATTGGGATTCTACTCAGACAGTGGACACATGTCCCTGATCTCTTTGATGAGAAGATGTAACCTTGTACATGGGCACATCTTCGATTGACTAGTAATCCCATTTCTCTTATGCTCCAGAAATTTCCTTTCTGCACGCTCAATTGCTTTCATCTCATCTCCATTCTCGGAGAGATGCTCGTAAATCTTTTTATTTCCTTTTGTATAGGCACAAGAGGTGTGTTGTTTAAACACAGTCTTAAAAGTATCCTGACAGCATTGTGATGACGTCTCCCCGCAAAGCTCGCCGAAATACACAGAGAACCAGACCTCGATGCACGGATTCGACCATCCGGCCGAGAATCCGGCCTTCTCTGCATCCTCTATTATCCTATCAAACTGAGACCTTTCATCATAATCAAAAACGATCCAGGTATGCTTTACATACGTAGGATTATTGTTCTGTTTTCTTTTGCACTCAGAAATGAAGTCTGCAGGATCGTTTGTCTGAACAACATCGATAGTGAATTTGTTCTGCTGATCTGCCGGCAAACGCTTTTTCAGTCCGTTGAGATAATGTCGTTCCGTCCCCTTTGCATCGGTCATTATTAGATAGTGTTCGCACTGTGTGGATTTCCATCCAGTTGCTCTCTTCCCTCTCCCCCCGCGTCTATTTGTACTCGGCATGCTTCTCCGATACAAGATCGATCTTTTTCAGCTCCGGGATTGCTCCATACTTACCCTGAAGATAATTCTTGGCGTAATTTTCATCATTACGGATCGTTGCAGCATTCTCTTCCTTGAAATCAACGAGGGAATACAAGCTTGAGGCACCGTTTTCATCCTTTGCCGTAAACCATATCTCATCCCGCCTGAGAAGATCGTTAGAGAGCTGCCAGGCATCATGCGTCGTGAAGATCAGCTGGGCATTGTTCGGATTGGTTTTTTCATCAAGGAACGTTATGATGAAATCCCGAACCAGAAGGGGGTGAAGACGTGCATTGAGTTCATCGACGAACAAGACCCCGCCGGAGTTCATTACTTTCTTCAGAGGGCCATACAGAGCAAACATCTTCTTTGTGCCTGCGGATTCCCACCCGAGCGGTATTTTGGCAGTTTCATCAGATCCTTTTACCTGGTGAACAGCATCGATACTATATTTTTGAGGTTTGTTGGGTTCCGAACCTGGAACCTCTTCAACATTAAAATCCAAGATCCCGTGATCGAATGAAGAGAGATATGCGGCAACTTCCTTTCTGACTTCTGGGTCTTTTGTGAATCCAGGAGGCGTCTGTATAGAAAGGAGGTAATTCAGGTTTGGGCTTACAACATTCAGGAAGAGTAACTCAGCGAACCAATCATATATAGTTTCCAGTATCGGGACTTTGAGTTGTGCACCAAGAGAAACGATCAATGTTTTCTCCTGCAGAGAGACCTTCAGATTATCCCGATACTCCTTTGGAATCCTGGGGAATTCGATTTCATTCCCTCTTTCCCTATACAGTATTGGGAAGTACTTGCGTCCGGTTTCAGCTTTATAGTTGAGCCATTCCTCGCAAACTCCTTTGTTATCTACAGTGAATCCGTAATTGTAGATTTTCCCGTTATAGTTGTTCAGGGTAAAGTAGACCTCAAATAACGTGGGGGCGTCTTTTGATGCGGTGTCCAGAAGGAAAGGGAGAGGTGTTAAGTAACTCTCCGACTTGTCAGTATCTTTAACTCTGCCAAAATTAATGGAATCTGTAACATAATTTGACATATATCCAAACGCGTCATACAAGTTCGTTTTTCCAGAAGCATTCGCTCCGTAAATGGCGGCAGTTTTGAGGATTTTTTCCTTCCCGATAGTTACGATATGATGAGGATGTTCCGTGACCTTGGTTGCGGATAAATCCAGAATCGTTTCATCTCTGAAGGATTTAAAATTTTTAAACTTAAACTGCATGAGCATTTCATGTACATCCTATAATCTCAATATTGTATACAATGAAATACAATGTACTACAATGTACTACAATGTAATACAATGTAATACATACAAATGAGACTTGATCTCAGATAAATGTATTCTAAGAGAATGTTTTCAATAATAGCCGCCGCTCAATACATGACACATTCCCGTCAAAAAAGAAGCCCTAGAGCTTCAGCTTTCGCCGCAGCTCCTCGGACATAATGATCACGGGCTTTCGAAGCGTATGCCGCTTCTCCGCGGTACGCACAGCCGATACGGAACACCCAGCGACCTGTGCGATCTCCTCGCATGTCATCCCTTTACGAAGCATGCTGAGAAACGTCTCCTTATCCCGCAGTTCGGGATACTCATACCATTGTTTCATCGGGGGTGAACCCCCTCAACTAATGGCGAACCTATCGGTTCGCCCCATCGTCGCAAATCAAAGATTTGCTCCACTGAGGGCGAGCCTATCGGCTCACCCCGTCGATACCACATCATTCCGCGACCCTGACCACTCTCGTCAGGCTCTCATGCGGGACCCGTTTCATATACCTCGCCGCCTCGCCTGCCGGCAGGGCCTTCTTGAGATCCTGCTGATTCACCCGCTCGACCTCTGCCACCCGGTCGCGGCCGGCCGTCTCTACGGAGATCGCATACAGAGCCTTCAGACCGATGAACCGTTTTGCATCCGACGGCCGGATAAACACCAGCTCGTCATAGATGTCGGGCAGCTCGTCCTGCAGGAGATCTGTGTTCACGACCAGATCCATCGGGATCTCGAGGATGAACTCATCGGATGCGAGGCCTTCGGCTCTGATCATACCGATCAGTTCCGTATGCCGCTCTTCGAAGACCTTCGTCAGCTCCTTCAGACAATAGAGGAACTCCTGATACCGGTATGCCGCGGCGAATGCGTTCCTGGAGAGAGGCCGCCATTCGAGAAGCAGGATCTCGAGAGAGGCTGGCGTCAGATCTTCCGTTGTGGATTCTGCAGGGTATTCGACAGCGGATTCAGCCGTGTGCCCTCCCGTGTTCTCCGTCGTTTCTTCCATCATGTGCTCCCTTTGATCATGATGTGGCCTTCGCATCTGCCGATCCAGACGGCAATTTTGGCGATCCGTTCTTTGGTCACCCTGAACCGGTGACCATGTACGCGTGTCCTGATCGAGCCGCCGTCTGGTCCTGATTCGAAGACGAGGGGTCTCCCGGTCGTCATGCTGATGACGTCACTTGTTACGATGTTGTAGACCCAGCAGCCGGTGATGAGTTTGTGCCAGGCGGCAAAGTCGCCGGGTGCGTCGCCGATAAGGTCGGTCATTCTCCATCTCCTGCAAGTGCTGCTGCAAACTGTCTGCTGCGGTATTCGAGGAGCTCTGCTCTGTGGAGGTTTTTGAAGACCCTGAACCATGTGCGGATGTCGGTATCCTCCGGAACCATGCCGCAGCGTTCGTAGATGAGGTGTTTGATGTCTTCGCCGAATGCGTTTTCAGCGGTGGCGATGCCTTTCATGGCGATGACGGGAAGGGCAGTCTCGCGGACGATCTCCATGAAGGTCCGCTGCATGCAGTTGACGTCTTCGCTGTAATGATGGAGTCTCGTGAGCTGATCGGCAGTAATACCGTCAGGGATTTTGCCTGCAGTCTCTCCATAGAGGAGGAGGTGTGCACAGGCGGTGAAGAGTTCGGTCCGGCTGATGAAGCCGAGATTTTCTGCGATGCTGTCGAGGGTATGGAACTCCTCGTCTGTTACGTTGATGTAGATGTGTTTTCTCATGGGTGTGATGATGTTTCGGCGCTTTACCGTCACGGGTCACAGATTATGGGTCAGTGACCAGTGATCACTGATCAGGGGAGAAATTCCCAAAGGGGCTGTGAGGGGTGATTCTGGTGTGCGTCCTGTTTTGGTTTTTCATTTTTTCAGACTTGTCAGTAACTATATATACTTTTAGAAAGAAAGAAATAATACAAGAGTATTTAGGCAGCGTATCTCTCACGAGGGAGAGTGCGGCTGAAGATCACTTCGGGTATCTTTATTTCTGCAGCCGGGTGATCACTGGTCACTGATCATATCAGGCTGGTTACTGCGGCTGGTCACTGCGTTTGGTCTTTTTTGGATGGACCGGGTATGTTGATTATCCGAAAGGTCCAAGAGAATAGTGTCTGTTCTTTTCTTTCCCTCTAAAGTCAGAATCGGGCAGACACTTTTTGCTTTTCTGGTGTGTTTTTGTGTTTGTATCACTTCCTGAGGTGTTTTCCTCAGAATATTGTTGGATGTTTTTGGAGATTATGGTGCGTTTTTTGGTTGCCGGATAGGCGCGACTGCGGGCCGGATTGTGTCGGCGAAGTATGTAAGGGTGAAGGATTTATTTATTTTTTTGATGTAAATTCACAAACAGATTGATGTAATATATGACACAATTTAATTCGATTTCGTGTTCGGTATTCTTTGGAGGGTATGAGTCATCACACTAAATTCACGAAAACACGCAATCAGAGATTTGCTCGCAAGGCAAAGCCTTGCTTCGCTGATGGCGAGCCCGACGCGGCGGAGTATCCTATTTGCTGAGGCCCTTATACGTTTCAAAGTAGTTCATCAGGAGTGGAGCAAACTTCCTAATCCCTTTTCTTGACTTGGCGCAGAGCGGCGCTGAGGGGCTGCGATGGATCTTCCTCTTTGTGCGAGCCACGGCGAGGCGACCGCATGATGATTCTGACGTGCGCTGTGTGTTAAGGGATTAAAGCAATCCCTTTTCGCGGTAGATATTTGCAATCCCTTCGTGCTCAATTTTACATGAAATCATCTCAAGGAAATCCGCTTTGGAGATGTGAAGCTGAGCCGCCATCTGTGCCTGAAGGAAATCAGTGAGTTCCTGATCATTATGACTCATGTGAGTTTTTACAGCGGCAATTTCCCCATTATCCTCAAAGTAATATCGCGGATGCTTCTGCCTACCGGCTTCCATGATGAACCCCTTTCTCTTCATAGCTTTCTTTACTGTCTCTGCCTTCAATATTGCCATGAGATCACATCCACACGGCATCTTTAAAGCGTTCGCCGCGGGCCTTTGCAGCTGGAGAGAGGTTCAAAGCAGGGTTGTTGAATAATTCGAATCCATCTGAAAACTGTAGTTGCGCTTCTTCAATAGCCTCTTTGACGTTTGGAGATGAAACAAGGATCGAGTATTCTGTATTTGCCAGTTGGATATAGCCGTTTTCTGCAATATTCATTGTTAACGGCAAGGGTTTTTTCAGCTTTTTGATCTCTTCGCCAATGAATACTGAATGGAGAAATATAACGCCATACTCTTCTCCTTTGTCTCCAATCTCTACGGTATCCAGGAGAATATTAAGCACGTCGTCGTAGGTTTGATGTTCACGTTTACGAGAGAGGATGCGCTGTTTTGTCTTAGGGTAAACGGGCATCTGGGTCCGTTTTTTGTCTCCATCTATCGCCTGCATGATCGTATCTGATAATGGGAAGGGGAAGATAATAGGTTTTGCTGTCATGGAATCGTCGATACGATCGGTTCTCCGTTTAGGGGGCGGGGACCTTTAGGTCCCTCAGCTAAGCAAACAGAATGTTTGCGACCGCGGGTTGGATGCGAAGCAGACGACCTCAGCCGAGCAAGTCGATAGACTTGCGAGCAAACCGAAGGTTTGCGATTAAGGCTTTGCCTTGTGTGCATTACTTCATCGTGAGTGATACTGGCAAGGCGCTGGATTAACGTGAAACTGGAAAATATTTCCTCATTAGATTATTCAAATAGTGTCAACTGACAGTTATTGTGTAGTATCTTTGTCCAGATATACATGAAACAAAATAGGATGTTTGGCTTATGATGAATCTAGCAAAAGACCGCAGTGTAATTCTTTAGTAATCTCAACACGTTCGTCCACTGAGTCAAGAAGTTCATTATTGCAGGCTCCACATATATAATAAAGAGAAACAATGACGCCTGCGTCTTTTGCCAGCTGGATTGCGGGACAAAGTCACTATCTCCTGCGATAATTACGGCTTTGTCAATGTACCCCTTCCATGCAAGACTGACTAGTTCAATTGCTAACAGGATATCTACTTTTTTCTGGTGAAATTCATCATCTGATATTTTCTGTAATTTTCCAAGCCTTACCTCAAACCTCGGAAATCTACGAATTTTAGAGATGAACTTATCTCTTTTTGAGTATCTTTCGTTCTCTTCTTTGGTTGGCGGTTGAGACTGATACGGCATACATGCATAATAATATGCCCGAAGAAGCCTCCCCTCTGTTCCAACTGCGTGTTCCACTAATTTTTTATAATCAAGTTTTCCTCGGAACCCATTTTTTTGCAGAGAATCCAAGTATCATCCATCAATGAAAACAGCAGTACGTTCTACCATAAGAAAAGTCCTAAAAACTATCATCCCATGAGGATACTAATGTATCCTCAGGAACAATAGCGAGTATAACATTATACTGATTGTATTTACCACATAAAAATATTTTTGGTGTTAGATATTTTCTCTGCTGTTTTTCCGTAGTTGCCGGTTGAACTGGATATATCATCATTCAACAGTTTGGGATAGTATCTTTATGGTCGAAAATTATTACTGTAGTATATTTTAGTCAATGGAAATATGTAACTGACAGTGTGGATGATAATTATCTCCGACTGATGTTTGTTGATATTCTGTACCTGATAATTACTATGAGCGTTTTCATACAGCAGCTTTTCCTGCACCGCAGAGGATGATGTCTTTTTGTATGTTGGAGCGGATACGCGGTTTGAGATATTCAAAGGAGACGAGGTCAACTTTGCGTTTCAGAATCGATTCAAGGTACTCAGCGAGAGCAAGATAATTGTTGAATGTGTCGAATTCCGGTTTGCATGTATACAGGAGGTCGATGTCACTGTAATGTGTGTTCTCCCCGCGTGAAACTGAGCCGAAGAGAGTGAGGAACTCAATACCGTAGACTGTCGGATGAGTTGAAAGAGAGGAGGTAAGTCGTGCAAGGACACGGTTTTTGATACGTACATATTCGGACATTGACTGATGTCTGAGTATGTGTCCTTCGTATGTAATGAGGTTTTGCCTGTATCAGGCATGGCATGCTTTTAATGGAAATAATAAACTATGTGCAAACGTGTTTGATCAAAGATGAAAGATACTACGATTTTTTTACGTGCATCTCCTGCAGAATTCAGGCAAAAGATATATGTGAGTTTGAATCTTATTGAAGACATATAGATCAGGAGGTGCAGCATATGATACGAAGAGGTAAAGAATCCCGCAGAATATATGAAATCACGGATAAAAATCTCAAAATGACGGTACATGATGCAGTCCCAAAGCGGGGCACAGGTGATAAAGGCGGTTCTGCAGGTTTGGCGGATACACACGCAACGCGGGTGATATGTATCACAAAGCCGCAGCTATCCAGAGCGTCTTTGGGAATCTGTGCAGCGATATCTCAGGAGAATATGACCTTCAGCACAGATTATCATACAATAGATGCAGTTTTAATGAAGATGACGCAAAAAACTGCTGATGTGCTTAATTTGAACAATTCATGAACTATTTTTGTACCTATTCGCCCCATTATGTCTTTTAGGATGCATGGCTACAGATTCTTTTACTGGGACTTACGCGGTGTGCTTTCTCACAATGCATATGTTCTATTTGAATAGGACTTACGCGGTGTGATCTCAACCGAAAAAACTGACGTACTTCTGAGATGTGCTTCGATTTCGTGTATGACATTCATGTGGACATAAGAAAAAACAACCGCGAATCGGCGCGAATCCGCCCTTCGGGCGAAGCAAATCGGATTTGCGGATCCTCACTTTCGCAATCCAGCTTCGCTGTCTTGCTCATCCCTTCATCGGGACCGTTCGGGCAAATCCTGTCGCCGCCCCGGCGGCTCCCATTATTGATTTGCCTCTTGATCTTATATCATGAATGTCAGTAAAGAGGATATTTTTCATATTGAGAACTGTTCAGTGAATCTCTTCCACACAGGAGGCGCTGGGGCGCCGACAGGATTTGCCCGAACGGTCCCGATGAAGGGACGAGCCGTCGTGTTGATAGCGGGTTGGACGCTGAAAGCGGACGACCTCAGCCGAGCAAATCTTTGATTTG